>JBKTKK010000181.1:0-4603 GCA_047242405.1 Lachnospiraceae bacterium
CCATGGATTGCTAAATATTTAAATAATTATAGTTGTATTGCAATGGCTGGAGCAACAAGTGAGGATACTACACTGCCGATGTTGATTCGCTATACCGACGAAGAGACGGTGGTACTGGCTGTATTTAATGGGGTAATTTGTTCTGCTTGTGTCCCTTTTTTAATCGAATTATGTTACCGTGTATTTTAGAGTAGAGAGGAAAGATATGAAAGTATTAGTGTCTGGGTTTGAACCATTTGGCGGTGAATTGAGAAACCCTGCTTGGGAGGCAGTAAAAGGAGTATCAAATCAAATAGGGGATAGTGTTGTAAAAAAAATAAAACTTCCAGTCGCTTATGAAGAATCAGGAGATATTTTAATATCCGAAATAAAGAGAGAAAATCCGGATATAGTAATTTGCGTGGGGCAAGCAGGAGGAAGGTGTGGGCTGACACCTGAATTTGTGGCGTTGAATTGGAAAGATGCTTCGATTGAAGACAATACTGGTAGTAAGAGTTCTGGTGAACGTATTAAAGAGGATGGACAAGATGCGTACTTTACAAATCTACCTGTAAAGGCGATGGTAAAGGTATTAAAAGAAAAAGGTGTGCCGGCCAGTTTATCTTACACAGCTGGAACTTACGTATGTAACAGTTTAATGTACAGATTACTATACTATATTAATAAAGAATGTAAAAATATAAAGGGTGGTTTTATCCATGTCCCTTTCGATACCATTCAAGCAGCGAGCAAAGAACGCGCTGTGCCATCCTTGCCTATAGAAATGATGGCAAAAGGGTTAGAATACTGTATAGAATCGGCTCTTTTATATGCAAATGATATTTCTATTGCTATGGGGAGAGACAATTAAAAATAGTTATTATACACAATTAACTAATTGAAAATGAAAATTGGTATCAATTAGATGTTGCAAATATTCTCTGCTTGTGGTAGACTACTCATGAGTTAGCAAATGCTAACAATCAAAAAAATTACCATAAAATACTTACAACAAAATGAAATGAAATGGTAAAAATAATATAGTAAGTGCAGAGAGGAGTGATTTTATGTCAGCAGATATGATATTGGAATATTTCGCAGTCCATAATGATTATGATAAGATACAATTTCAATTGGCACTTCAATGTGCACCAGTAATAAAAGGAATAAAAGCATCTAATTTGTATTCGTTAGAACGAAAGGATATTCCGATGCTAAGCAGTATATTAGGCACATTAAATTTAGAATATATATTTATAGGTAAAGGTAACAAAATATTAGCATTTATATACCAGAAAGAACGTTTGGGAAAATATTTAAGTAGAAATGATGTAATAAAATTTTTGAAAAAGTATGGTTATAAAAATTCCAATTTTGATCAATTGTTATTAAGGTTAGTAATGCGCATTAAAGAATTTCAAAACAAGGAGAATGGATTTCCGCATGAATTGGGTGCTTTTTTAGAATATCCCGTTAGGGATGTGGAAGGCTTTATATATAATAATGGGAGAAATTTTTTGCATACTGGATATTGGAAAGTATATTCGAATGTTGAGATAGCAATAAATAGATTTAAATCCTACGATAAAGCAAGAGATGAATTATTAGGATACCTATTAGAAGGGCAGAGGCTTAACGATATCGTAGATAAAATAAGTTGGAAACAACAATTAACTAGAAATAGAAGAATAACTGCATATGCTTTTCATATTTAAGAGACCGGTGTGAAATTTCCATCGGTCTTTTTAATCAATATTTTAATGCATTTCAGATTGAATTTCTATATTTAATTGGATATAATGGTAATAGATGTATTTTAGTAAAAGCGTCTGTTTCGGCGCAGATGGGAGTGTTTATGAATAATAGAAATAAAACATTGAAAGAAATGTTGCAGAAAATATCTGTAGAGATAAAGGAAGAAAACCCAAAGCCAAGAGACGGACAAAGACGACATTATTCCAACAAAAACAATAATAATAAGGATAAGAGGGAAGGGTTTGAAGATAAGATACCGGATATCGCTTTTACCCACGGCAGTAAGTTTCATGCAGATGATGTATTTTCTGCGGCGTTGTTAACACTTTTGAATCCTAACATAAAAATCATACGAGGATTTTCTGTTCCAGAAACATTTGAGGGGATTGTTTTTGATATTGGTGGAGGGGAATTTGACCACCATCAGGCAGATCGTAGAACACGTGAAAATGGTGTTCCCTATGCAGCATTTGGTTTGTTATGGGAAAAATATGGGGAGTACATTGTGGGGAAAGATGAGGCAAGGCGGTTTGATGAAAGTTTTGTACAGCCATTGGATTACAATGATAACACGGGAAATGATAATCAACTGGCCAGAGTCATTTCTTACTACAACCCAACCTGGGATTCAAAAAAGTCATCGGATGAAGCATTTCATGAAGCAAAAGGTTTTGCTCTTACAATACTAAAAAATTATGTCGAGCGTGCAAAGAGTATGGATAGGGCTAGATTTATGGTAGAGGAATCAATCAAAAACGCTACCGATCAAATTATGGAACTGCCAGTTTCTGCGCCATGGAAGTTGGCAGTAGAAAACACAGATATTGTATTTGTTATATACCCTTCTAATAGAGGTGGATATTGTGCACAAGCGGTAAATAAGGATGAGGATAAAGCAGAGCATATAAAGGGGAAGGAAAGAGAGTTAAAATGTCCATTTCCTGCAACCTGGAGAGGAAAAAGCCCGGAGGAATTAAAACAAATATCTGGGGTAGCAGATTTGACATTTTGCCATAATTCAGGTTTTTTAATTTCCGCAGATTCGAAAGCTGGTGCTAGACAGGCTTGTGTTAAAGCTTTAGATGAGCAGATAGGTAGTAAAGCAAGAAGTAATGAAGCGGATAAAAGGATAGAGGAATAACGAGGAAAGACCATGTACTTATGATTAAGCCATGGTCTTTCCTCATTATTATAAATCGTAGTAAAACATATACTGTTGTAATATTCCCTGATATCCTTCGTATAGGTGGTGAGGGAAACCTTCGGGATAGTGTTGTGCTAATATTGCCTTAATATGGGTGTCCAAGGGAAAAGCCTGAGTATGGTGAAGACCGAATAGACAGATGCAATCAGCAACTTTGCTACCGACTCCAGGTAATTCCATACATTTTTTATGAGAATCCAAATAATTTAACGAACATAGGGTTTCAAGAGAAAACGTTCCGTCATCAATTAATCGAGCCGTCTTGTTAATATATTTATCTCGTAACAGTCCGCAATATCGTAATTCTTCATTACTTGCATCTGCTAACGCTTTTGGAGATGGAAAAGAATAATAAATTTCTCCTCTAAAATTTAATAATGGTTTCCCGAATTTTAAGCAAAGGGCATCGATAGTTTTTCGAATACGCGTAATGTTGTTGTTTTGCGAGATAAGAAATGTAACAATAATTTCCCATAGATCTTGTTTTAAAATCCGAATTCCATAGCCAAATTTAATGGCTTCATTTAAATAGGTATCTTTAGGGTTGACAGAAGATATAATAGAGTTATAGTCGGTGTCCATATCAAAATAGGAGTACCAAAAGTTTCTATACTCTAGTTCAGAACAGGATAGCGTAAATATATTTTGCTTATCTGTTTCACTTATTTCTAAATATTTATCAAGAGCGATGAGTTGGTATTCCCCACGATAACGCTCAGTCATACGAAAACATTGTCCGCTATTTGCAATTTTTTTTAAGTCTAAGTTATCAATCGCTAATGTTATCAATAAATCACCTCATTTACGAATGGATGATATAAGTCTAACATAAAATATTGTGGAACTTCAAGTGATAATTTTGATATAGTTTAATAGGAATATAAGGATAAAATGGTAAAAAGATTAGGTTCGTAAGAAAAATTTAATTGCTTCATATGGTTAAAAATGGTAATGTAAGAATACAAAAGTAAGCATATTATAAGATTCGATAGAAGGGTGGAGTATGGAAAGTATTTATACAATTTGTATGGTTATTGGTATTGTTGTCCCTCTTTTTATGTTATTGCTCGGATGCATTTTTCATGTATTGGATGGCGTATCAAATATAGTAGGAAGCTTATTTGATGGATTTGATATAAGTATAGATATCGGGGATACTTGCATATCTTTTCTTCCATTTTCCATTCATAGCATATGTGCAGGTTTGCTTTTATATGGAACAATAGGAAGGCTTATTTTTAATGGTTTAAATGTCGTTTCTTCTAATATTATAGCTGGTATATGTGGCTATGTAGCTGCAGTTGTTATACAGACACTGATTCAAAAATTAAAAAAAGTGGAACATCGAACATATGCTACGGAGGAACTTCTTTTGTACGAGGGGAAGGTTATAAATAAAATTATAAAAGGCGGTTTTGGATCAATTAGTATTACTACATTAGATGGAATTACTTTGAATTATCCAGCTAAAGCAGAAGATGGGGAGATAGAAATAAAATCGGGGACGGTTGTAGAAATTGTTTTTTTTAGTAAGAATATCGCAATTGTTAGAGAAAAAGATCTAACAATGAAATACGATAGACAATACAAAAATGAGTATGAGAAAGGAACGTGAAATTTATGCCTGAAATTTTTAGTGGTAATGTGATGACTGTTGTATTTTGC
>JBKTKK010000182.1:0-4595 GCA_047242405.1 Lachnospiraceae bacterium
GTTTGGGTTAATTGTTGAAAAAACAGTCTCCGATAATTCTGTGATTGCCTCCCTTGATGATTATACGAGTGGCATTTTTATCAACGAGGGGAAAGTAAAAGAAGTATCGCAAAAGTATATGAAATTACTTAAGATAAAAACGCCTTCGGTGAATCAATTTGTTGTTAATCTTTCTGGTGGAAATCAGCAAAAAGTTGTTATAGCAAAATGGCTCATTCGCAATAGTGATATATTAATTTTTGATGAACCAACAAGAGGAATTGATGTTGGTGCAAAAAGTGAAATATATACATTAATGAATGAGCTGGTAAAACAGGGAAAGTCAATTATAATGATCTCATCTGAATTACCCGAAGTACTTCGCATGAGTGATCGAATTGTAATTATGTGTGAAGGAAAGAAGACTGGTGAGCTAAAAATTGAAGATGCATCTCAAGAAAAGATTATGCATTATGCAACATTAAGAGAATAACTGGAGGAGTAATTATGGAGAAGATAGCTGTGAATCGTACGAACAAAAAGGTCGGTACATTAACAACACAAAAATTAGTGGCTGTTATTGCTATGGTAGCAATTTATTTATTTTTCTGTGTAATGAGTGGATCCTTCCGCACGCTAAATACATTAGTAAGTATTTTTGATTCATCTTATTATATTGGATTTATTGCGATTGGTGTTACGTTTGTTATTATTACTGGTGGAATTGATTTATCTATTGGTACAGTACTTGTATGTTCTTCAATTATAGGTGGGGTATTATATGAAAACGGATGTCCTTTATGGTTAACACTTATTGTTATTATAGGAATCGGCGCATTATTTGGACTTATAAATGGCTTAATGATTTCCGTTTTAAAATTACCAGCTTTTATAGCGACGTTAGGGACGATGATGGTATCAAATGGTTTGGGATCTATCATTTCCAAAACCCGAAGCATTACATTTCCACTTCGTGCAAGTGAGGATGGTTGGTACAAATCAATATTCCGTACAGGACCATTAAGTTGGTTAGAGAGTGGATTTCCTACGGGTATTATTTTACTCGTTCTAGCAATGGTAGTTATGGCTATTTTTTTAAAGAAAACAAAGCCAGGTCGTTATATACTTGCATTAGGTAGTAATAAAGAAGCAACTAGATTGTCTGGTGTAAATGTAGTGAAATGGGAAACGTTAGCGTACGTAATCAGTGGTACTTTTGCAGGTATTGCAGGTATTGCATACGCAGCAACAATGACAACGGTGATGCCAGGAAGTGGTCAAGGATTTGAATTGGATGCGATTGCCGGAGTTGTTATTGGAGGAACTTCACTTGCTGGTGGTGTGGGTAGTGTAACGGGTACAATTATTGGTGTATTTATCATGAGTATTTTAAAAACAGGTCTTCCATTTATTGATTTACAGCCACATTATCAAAAGTTTATAACGGGAATTGTTTTAATTATAGCTGTTTATATTGATATCCGTAATCGAAATAAAAAACATGTATAAAGTATTTGGTTGGGTTTAATAAATTTAATATAAATCAAGGAGGGTTTCATATGAGAGCATGGAAAAAAGTATCAGCAATTACATTATCCACAATTATGGCAATTGGGATGATGGCAGGGTGTGGGAATAAGCCAACTACATCCGAAGGAAACAACACATCTTCGAAAGCAAATACTGGTGATAACGAAGAAATAGTTGTAGAAATTGTAGCCAAGGGCTTTCAACATGACTTTTGGCAGGCGGTATTAAAGGGTACGGAGAAAGCAGCTGCGGAGTTTAACGTAAAAACAAATTTTGTTGGACCGAAAAGTGAATCTGATATAGCGGAACAGTTGGAACAATTAAATAATGCGATTAATAAAAACCCGGATGCCATTTGCCTTGCTGCCTTAGATACGAAGTCAGAATTGGATGCAATATCCATGGCACAAAGCAAAAATATACCTATTGTAGGATTTGATGCAGGTGTTCCTGGAGCTCCAGAAGGTGCAGTAGTAGCAAATGCAGCTACCGATAACTACAAAGCAGGTGAATTGGCAGCAGAAAAAATGTATGAAAAGATAAAAGAGAAGGTTACAAATCCATCTAGTACCGTTAGAATTGGTGTGGTATCACAGGAAGCAAATTCAGATTCTATTGTTCAAAGAACAGCCGGTTTTGTAGACAAAATGGTTGCACTCATTGGGGATGCCGCGGTAGAAGGGCATGAAAAATTTGCAAAAAAGAACGATAGTGCTAAAGTTGTAATAGAAGTAAGAGTGCCTTCTGAAGTGACTGATGCGGCTGGAAAGACCGAAGCCCTTGCACTCTTAAATAAGGAAGACCTTATTGCTATTTATGGATCCAATGAATTTGGTGCGAAATGTATCATTAATGCAAACGAAGGTTTGAATTTGTTAGGAGTAGATAAAGTAATAGCAGTTGGCGTTGATTCAGGAAAATTACAAATCGATGCGATAAAAAATAAAATTTTCTATGGTTCAGTTACACAGAACCCTGTATCCATTGGCTACAATGCTGTTAAAATCGCGGTAGCGGCAGCAAAAGGAGAGAAAGTAGAAGATATTGATACTGGATGTGAATGGTATAATTCAGAGAATATTAATGAAGAAAAGATTGCAGATTGTTTATACGAATAGAATAGAAGCATTAAAAAAACGATCGCAGCGGATGAGAATCCGGCAGGACTTGAGGTTGAGGTGGCATATTCGGACAATACGGCAGAGACGATTGATTACAGTGAAGAGACGGCAGCGCAGTTTACATCCAGTCCGGTGCTTACAGATAAGCTGACAGCAGTGATTGCGGTAGCGACGGTTGTAGTGACTAATAGCATAGAGAAGGCCAAAGAAATCATATTCTTTGCTTCACAGCATGGACAGAGGCACTTGAAAAAGTGGCTCTGCCATGTAGGTTTAAAGTAACTTACAAGCAGAGTTCAGTAAAAGGAGGAGTTACATGAAACAGCAAACAGCAAGAAGTTTAGCACTCTTGACGGCGACAGTCATGACAGCATCGATATTCAACGGAATTACGATACCGACGAAGGCGGCGGAGTCTTGGATCGGTGACAAGGAACTTACAGAGCAAGCTACATTGGAGCCGGAAAAGGACAAGGTGCTGCCTAGTAAAAACCAGTACAGATATCAAAAGGATGAGCTTGCGGCGTTTTGTCACTTGAACGATTCTAGGTAGAATCGTTCTTTTTTAATGTTTCGGTGTTTCATTATGTATTTTTGATTTATAGCTGCTTGGTGTCATTCCAATTTCTTTTTTAAATAAACGAGAAAAATAATTTAAATCGTCAATACCAACAAAGGCAGCGATATCTTGTATTTGAAAATCACTTGTATTGAGTAGAGTAAGCGCACTTTCTATTCGGCGCTTGTTTATATATGCTGTTAGCGTTATTCCAATTTCTTTTTTAAACTGGCTAGATAGGTAGCTAGGATTAACAGAAAGCTCATTTGCAATCATATGGAGTGAAAGTGACATGCTTAAATGAATGTTAATATAGTTAATCGTTTTACGTATTAAAGGGCTATAATCCTTCACAGAATAATTTTGTACTAAGCGGCAATATCGACGAATCATATCTGTGCTTAGCGCCTTTACGTCCGAAGCACTTGTTGCTTTTTCTAGGTTAATCGCATAGCGTTCCGATAGCTCATCTAAGTAGAATGGGTGCACAAGTCCTGCTTCTGCTGCCTTTCTACAAAGTGTGTTAAGTATAATAGCTGAATTTTTAGAATTTCTAACAGGGTCTTTCGTACGATTAAGTTTATCCGTTTGCAAGGTAAGCTGATGATAGATTGATATTGCAGTACTATGATCCCCTTTTGACACTGCTTTTAACAATTCGTTTTCTAATTCATATCTGTTCTCTAATACTTTCATAGATAACGTGATATCGGCATCACTTTTTTGTATTGCCCTTTCTACCTCTAGTTCGTTAATCTCATAAGTTTCTACCGCATAGCTTCCCGTTTCACGATATAAAAATCCCGTAATTATATTTGCACTATGTATTATTGAAGATAAATTTAAAATGGGTAAGGAATGATAATATAATTTTAAAGATTTCATTATAGATTCTGTCATGTTATTTTTTTTGATAATCTTATAAAAAAACTCGATTTCAGGTTCTTCCGTTAAAAATGGACCAATGCTAATAAATTCCTTTTTACCACTCGATGCATAAAAGGGAGGAAGAAGAATAATAATATATTTTAGAAGATAGTTATCTTCGATGAAGTAAATCGTTTTTTCTTTCATTTTATCAAAATAAGGTTGTAATAGGGTACTCTTATTTGGTGCATCATGAAACGTATTAAGAAATTGATTATCAATATCGGGAATATCGTTAAAATCACGGATATAAGTAAAAGAAACATTTAAAGTAGAATTTAGCAACTGCTTTATTAGTTCTAAAACTGATGTTATATTTTCCAAATTACCCATCCTCTCTGCTATATATTAGATACAGGTTTGAAAACCAATTCTATATTACATAAAATCTCAAACAAAAGCAACAATTGGTTTTTAATTTACATATTTAAAGAATATGGAAAATATGCGTACACATCAAGCAATGAAAATTTATATAA
>JBKTKK010000183.1:0-4571 GCA_047242405.1 Lachnospiraceae bacterium
GTTATATGGGGCACAAATTCAAACAATGATGCCGAAGTTACATAGTACGAACTTCGAGGGAATGGAATTAATTCGTCCTATGTATTTAATCAAAGAAAGTGATATTATCCGTTGGAGAGATTACAATGACCTACACTTTATTCAGTGTGCCTGCCGATTTACTGATACATGCTCTACTTGCAATCCCAATGGTAACTCAGGGTCAAAAAGACAGGAAGTTAAGCAATTAATCCAAAAGATGAAAGAAGTAAATCCATTTGTGGAAAGTAATATTTTTAAAAGTGTTGAAAATGTAAACTTAAGTACGATCATTGCTTATAAAGAAGATGGAAATTATCATCACTTCTTAGATGCATATGATAACAAAAAGAATCCAGAAGTATTATAGTTAGATGGTAAGCTACCTGTACAAAATGTCAGGTAGCTTTTTTTATTGAAAATTATAAATCATCCATAACATAAAAATGGCTGCATTCATGAATAATCTGTCTTCTGTGATGTATATTAACCATCAGGGGATAATTTTATTTTTCATTATGTTGTAAAAACAACAGATTTCTAAAAACATGAATACTATAATGATGTCAGTAACAAGAACTGACGAAGGAGGCAACAATGAAAACCTTTGTAAACGAAGACTGTATTGGGTGTGGACTATGCGTCAATCTATGTCCGGAAGTTTTTGAATTTAATGATGATGGACTTTCAGAGGCAACTGTCGATGTAGTTCCAGAAAACCTAGAAGATCAAGTTAAACAGGCTACTGATGAATGCCCAGTAGCGGCCATAGAAACAGAATAAGAAAGTAAACTAGAAGGGTAGGATAAGTATATGAATAATGCAGAAAATAAAATGTTTTGTTATCAGTGTCAGGAGACTGCAGGATGTAGCGGTTGTACACAGGCAGGGGTATGTGGAAAAAGTGCTCAAACGGCTAATTTACAAGATTTATTAGTTTATGTAACAAAAGGTTTATCAGAGGTAACAACTCGATTACGTGCAGAAGGAAAAGAGATTTCAAAAGAGATTAATCATTACATTACTTTAAACTTATTTACAACAATAACCAATGCAAATTTTGATGATGATGTTTTCTACGCTAGAATAAAAGAAACGTTGGCAATAAGAACTAAGTTAACAGAAGGCTTAACAAATAAGGATGGGTTATCCGAAGCTGCTACATGGGATATAGATAAAACTTGTGCGCTTGTTGATGAATCCTTAAAGGAAAAGGCGCAATCAAGGGGAGTTGGTGTGTTGGCGACGGAAAATGAAGACATCCGTTCTTTACGAGAGCTAATTACTTACGGCTTAAAAGGCTTAAGCGCATATTCGAAACATGCAAACGCATTGGGATTTGATAACGAAGAAATAGATAGATTTATGCAGTCTACGTTAGCAAAATTACTTGATGATTCCTTAACTGTGGATGATCTTGTAGCTTTGACTTTGGAAACAGGTAAATTTGGCGTGGATGGTATGGCATTGCTCGATACGGCCAATACAACAACTTATGGTGATCCAGAAATTACAAAAGTGAATATCGGTGTTGGGAAAAACCCTGGAATACTCGTATCTGGTCATGATCTTTCCGATATCGAACAGTTGTTAATCCAAACAGAAGGAACCGGAGTCGATGTATATACCCACTCTGAAATGTTGCCGGCGCACTATTATCCACACTTAAAAAAATACAAACACTTAGTCGGCAATTATGGTAATGCGTGGTGGAAGCAAAAAGAGGAGTTTGAGTCCTTTAATGGACCGATATTAATGACAACAAACTGTATTGTACCTCCTAAAGCATCTTATAAAGATAGAATGTTCACAACAGGTGCTGCCGGTTATGTAGGCTGCAAACATATAAAAGGGGAAGCGGGTTCTCAAAAAGACTTCTCAGAAATTATTGCGTTAGCAAAAACATGTAAGGCACCGACGGAAATTGAAACAGGTGAAATAGTTGGCGGATTTGCTCATAACCAAGTACTCTCTTTGGCGGATCAAATTGTAGAAGCTGTAAAATCAGGTGCCATTAAAAAGTTTGTTGTAATGGCGGGCTGCGACGGTAGAAGTAAGACTAGAAATTATTATTCTGATTTTGCGAAGGCACTTCCAAAGGATACGGTTATATTAACAGCTGGATGTGCAAAGTATAAATATAATAAATTAGATTTAGGAAATATTGGTGGAATTCCAAGGGTTTTAGATGCAGGACAGTGTAACGATTCTTACTCCTTAGCAGTTATCGCACTTAAATTAAAAGAAGTGTTTGGTCTAGATGATATCAATGAATTACCAATCATCTATAACATTGCTTGGTATGAACAAAAAGCAGTTATTGTACTTTTAGCTTTATTACATTTAGGAGTGAAAAATATACACTTAGGACCAACATTACCTGCCTTCTTATCACCAAATGTAGCTAAGGTGTTGGTTGATACCTTTGGCATTGCTGGTATTACAACAGTGGAAGAAGATATGAAGTTATTTTTTGGAGAGGAAGCAGTAGGCCAAAAGAATATTACTGGCGATAGGATAATGGGGGATATACTTAGGAATTTTCCAAGTGCAGCCAACGTACTAATGGAATGCGGTATGCACTGTTTGGGATGTCCAGCATCACAGATGGAATCATTAAAGGATGCCTGTGAAGTACATGGATTAGACGTAGAAGTAGTAGTGAATAAATTAAATCAGTAAGTTAGGAGTGCAAAATATGAGTGCATTTTTAGGCCCCATTCATCATTGGATGTATGAAAAAATAAAAAGACAAGAGTTGTTGACGCAAAAAATTTTAGAAGCAGCAAGAGAGAATCCGTGGATGGAGGAATTGAGTGAGAAAGTGGATGCAACAATCGGTTCCTTTGTGCCAGGAAATCTAGAAGAAATTATTGATGAATCTAACATCCATGGATGGTTATCCAGTCAAGTTGATTTGGTAGAAAGTCGTTACGCTTTTGTAGTAGCAGAGCTCGTAAAAAGAGATCAATTAAAAGAGGCTTTAGAAGTTCATTATGAAGATGGGAAACATGCAGGGGATGCAATCGATGTAAATAGTTCCTGCGAGACTTTATATAATTTCATAAAAGATTGTTTATTGGATGGTATGCCATGTGATGGAGGCGTAAGGCTTTTAACGGAAGAAGCAGACGAAATTGTTTGGATGGTAGATGAAAACGTGCATAGTCCTTTTTTTGCACAGGGAAATGAGAAAAGTCTATATTTCCAATTACGAGATGCTTGGTTAAAAGGTTTTGTTTCAGGAAAAAAGGTCCTTTATACAAGACTCAATGAAGTGACATTCCGATTACAGGAGATGGAAGAATGAATATAATTGAGATTTTAAAAGAAGAACACGATAATATACTCATATTTTTAGAAAAGCTTCATAAGAAATGTATTCTCTTTCTGACTGAAGATACGATTGATATCGACGGCCTTCGAGAAGATATTCAGTTCATTCGTAGCTATGCGGATGCAAAACATCATCAAAAAGAAGAGAAAATTCTATTTCAGGTTATGACAGAACAGCTAGGTATGGTAGCAGTGAATCTTGTGCAGCATGGAATGTTGGTGGAACATGATTTGGCAAGGTTACATGTGATGGAATTAGAAAAAGCAGTAAATGCTTATGAAAAAAAACCATCTGCTGAGGAAAAGTTAAATATATTGGCAAATGCCATGGGATATTATTATTTACTTCAAAGACATATTGAGAAAGAAAATGGTGTTGTATATCCGTTTGCAGAAAAGAACTTGTCAGCAGAGTTGATGGACGATATGAATAAACGTGCTGTTGAGTACGAGAAGGGATCTAAATAGAAAGTTATTTACGTGCAAATGTTACTGTTTAAGTAGCGTTTGCACGTTTTTATTCGACCTATATCCTTTTTAAGGGGATTGTGTTAAAATAGGGGGAAACAGAAATAGATTTTAACCGAACCGAGGAGGCACCACCTGAAAGGTTGCGAGAGCAGCAATATAGTTAATCTGCTGACCTATGTGTTTCGGATAGGTAAGAAATAAGGGAGAACGAATGAAAAGAGAAGTTAATTTGTCGGATATTTCAGATGGTAAATTGTATGAATTAAATGATATGGTTAGAGCAGATTGCAACGACTGCACCGGTTGTTTTGCCTGCTGTCATGGGATGGGAAATTCAATTATCTTGGATCCATATGATATTTATCTATTATCGAATCATCTTAACATGACATTTGAGCAGATGTTGGCAGATAAAATAGAGTTGCATGTAGTAGATGGTGTCATATTACCGAACTTAAAGATGGATAACAGGACAGAGCGTTGTGTCTTTCTTAATGAAGCGGGAAGATGCAGTATACATAAGTTCCGACCAGGCATCTGCCGATTATTTCCCCTTGGGCGATATTATGAAAACAAATCTTTTCGATATTTTTTGCAAGTAAATGAATGCAAAAAAGAGAATCGTGCGAAAGTAAAAGTGAAAAAATGGTTAGATACCCCGGATCTGAAAAAACATGAAACCTTTGTTAATGAGTGGCATTATTTCTTGCTTGATGTTGAGGATATTTTAAATAATGAGATGGAGG
>JBKTKK010000184.1:0-4516 GCA_047242405.1 Lachnospiraceae bacterium
AAGGTAGGGGATAGTCTTCTGTTTTCGTTGCGAATTGATACCCATTTTCCGGAATTGGTAGCGTTGGATATGGATAAAGTGAATCCGTCGGTGTACCAGGCGCTGGTGCATGGATGGCTATCTTCTTCACAGAAAAATTTTCCGGAAGATTAACATCTTCAACGGTTGTCGTAAAATAAGATTCTTCTTTCACATACTCCCGATTTGTATGCCGCTTAAAATGGTTTGTAATAAGGGCAATGGTTTCTACACCTTCCTTGCAGCAAGCCTGTGTATTTTTAATATCAACTTGTCTCACATCATCCATTACAATTGGATGTCTTTCATCTTCAATCATATATTTAAAGGTGATATTATCCATGTACAAACCTTCTACGTGGCGCGCATAGAGACCGTAGGCTGGAAGAATTCCCCAATTACTCGGTTCAGGATATACCGCTGGCATTTCCGGTACATTGTAAGGATTATCTACCCAATTGTTTTCCTTTTGATTCCAATCCACACGAGGTAATAAGCCTTCTTCCTTTAAGAAAAAAGTATTCACAAGCCAAGGTAACGTTTGAATG
The DNA here is from genome assembly GCA_047242405.1 of Lachnospiraceae bacterium. GTDB lineage: Bacteria > Bacillota > Clostridia > Lachnospirales > Lachnospiraceae > Fimimorpha. The sequence goes on from JBKTKK010000184.1 coordinate 567, forward strand.
GATGCCTTCGTTTCAAATTGCGCATATTTCCAGTTTGTATTCAGCTGCCTCTGCTCAACGGCATGTTCCATCGTTAAGCCGCCACGATACTCTACTTCTATATTTTTCAAATATACATTTTTTATTTTACTATCGGTAAGTCCCATTAAAATGATTGGATACCTAGGATCTGCATTTTTTACAGTTACATTACTTATTTCAATATTATATACTTGGGGCATTTTTTCGGAACCTACTGCATTTCCATAAGCATGAATTTCTGTTTCTGTCAATTCCTTTGTATAATCCGCCACATAATCCCCTGTCATTTCATCAAAACACACACCGTAATATTTACCATCTTTCCTTACATAATTTGCAGGATTTAAAATGGTTGGTTTGTCCTGATCTACAACCGTGAAATGGGCATGCCCATCAACGGAAACATCCTTCGTCTTATTGTAAGATGGTATATAACGTTTTGCTGGGTAACACTCATATGCTTCTCCCTTTGGTAATACCCAGTTACGATTATCCAATCGAACATTTCCATCTTCTGCATTGAGAAGTTCTTTCCTCGAGTTACCGGTAACTGGAAATCTACCTCTTTCACCGATTCGAATAAAGATTGGTGAGCTACTTACATTTTCCATAATACAATTCGTAAATATAATATTGCTCAAATCTGAAATATCTACCGCCTCTAAAGCAAAACCTCTCGATCGATCAAATTTCACATTGCGAATTGTAACTAAGTCATAACCGCAGGTTGATTCAGTACCTAGTTTCATACGCGCCGTAGGGCCACAGCGATCCGTCGCGATTAATTTATCCCTTGTATATTTCCCCGCATAAACAGAACCGGCATCGTAGCCACTAACGGTACATTCCTCAATTAATACATTACGCGTTGGCATAAATTTGCCTGCTCCATAGGAAGCTTTAAGTACAACAGCATCATCGGTTAAAGAATTAAAAACCGAACGTCGTACCGTTACATTTTCACAACAGTCAATATCTAATGCATCCCTCGTCGTATCCACACATAAATCTTCGACTAATAAATTAACAACACCCTCTGCAATTATAGCAAAATGCCCGCCTATCACAATGGAAAACTTGCTAAGAATAATGTTATTACATCGAACAAGGGCGATTCCTTTATTTCCAAACCATTCACCGCCATGCCCTCTTTCATTCCGATACTCCGGGTCAAAAGGGTCACCACCTTGGAGCACATACTTTCGATAACCAGTTTCTTCCTCAAAGTAACTGCCGTCTATAACCCCTTCCCCGTAGATCATTACGTTTTCTACTTCAACTCCGTATAACAGACTGTTTGCAAAATATGTATGTCCATGATCTTGTAAACCTGCATAGAGATTTACCTCAGGTTCAGCATAATTACCGCCTTCCCCCTCTTGTTTTTCATAAGATTGGCGAATATCCGTTCTCGCAGCGTGAAGAATCGTACCCTTTGATAAATATAAGTTCACATTGCTTTTTAAACATATTGTATATGTTTTAAAATCACCTTCTGGGAATAAAACAGTTCCTCCCCCTGCCTGGCTAGCACTTTCAATTGCCTGATTAATTGCAATGGTATTTTTAACGGCATCGCCGTTTGCCTTTGCTCCAAAATCTATAATATTAAATATTTTTTCTTCCTTTAATAGATCACAAACAGATAAATTACTACCGGTTGCTTGTGGAATTGAAAACATACCGCTCCTCCTCTTATACTAGATGTATATTGTTTTACATTTTTACAATTACCTTTTCTAACTTATCTAACTATAAGTGATAATGCATGAGAAAACAATGGATTTTTTTATCCCATTTGCCTCTATATAGAACCATAACACCCACAAAATAACGTATTTATTGCAATTTTAGTTGTACATAGTTCAAAGCTCACCTAAATGTTGTATACTATATATAAGAACCTCTTATTTATCAAACGACCTATCAAGAGACCATTGATAAATTTACTGATTATAGGAATAAGATAAATTATAAAGGACCTTTTTTAAATAATCGAAAAGGGTACTACTATTTAATTTAGTTTTATAATGAAAAAGGAGAAAAGATACAAGGAAAAAATTTGCGTATTCTCACACCAACTCGTATCCAGCGTAACTTTTTTGCCTATCAAGTAACCGATGAATCCTTGGATACACTCATAGCATTTATTACAGAAAACAATTAAGTGGGAGCACTTTGCCCCCTACCAATACATTTTCCAATCTGGAACTAGAATACGAATAAGTGCTTCTACGTAAAAATAGTCTCCCCAAAGACAGAACTCATCTATACCCTCTCCTAGTAACCTGCCATATGTAGAATGTTTAAGTATACCACTGCCTTCCTCTTCTGGTAGTGCTGCATAATTATCAATTAGGCTATCTAACATCTTATATGCAATTTCCAATTGATCATCTGTACAAACCCTCTGTCTTGCTGCCTCTAAGATACCACATATTGCAATTGCAGAAGCAGAACTATCTCTTGGTTCTTCACCTTCCCTAAAATAAAAATCCCAATAAGCTACGAAATCATCCGGCAAATGTTTAATAAAGTAATCGGTTACTCCAATCCATTGTGGTATTATTTGGGGATCTTTCGTTTTAACATAATTCAACATCAATCCATAGACGCCCCAGGCTTGTCCCCTTGACCAAGCCGATTCATCCGAATATCCTTGCTTTGTTGCCCCGTGATCAGGCTTTCCGGTTTCCCGGTTAAAATAATAGGTATGATAAGTGGAAAAATCATTTCTTATCATAACTTTGCGAGTCGTTTCTAAATGTTTTTTTGCACAAATTGCATAGGATTCATCACCGGTAACTTCACTAGCCCAATAAAGCAAAGGCAGGTTTAATAAACAGTCTATTATCAATCGATAATTAGTAGAATCATCTAGTAATCCCCATGCCTGTATAAAATTACCCTTTTCATGATATCTACTTCTTAAATTATCCGCTGCAAGCAAGGCAGTCTCCTTTGCAAATATATTACCAGTTAACTTATACGCCGCTACACATGATAAACTATAAATAAATCCCATGTCATGGTGATCTACTACAACTCTTTCTTCTATTCGATTTCGAAAGCTAGCGATTTGTTTCTCTGCTAAATTTTTAAAAAATTCATCATTTGAATACTCATAAAACAGCCATAATAGCCCTGTATAAAAACCGGCTGTCCAGTCATTATTTTCAATTTTTTTATAAAAGTTATGTTCACTTGCCGGTGATGGAAATCCACCCTCAAATTCATTCCAATGTTGTTTCGTAATATGCATTGCATTCATTAATGCCATTTGTGCTTTTTCCTTTATCATTCTACTCCTCCGTTTATAATATTGCATATTCTTTATTTAATAAAATAGCATTTAATTTCCATTTATACCCTTTTATCGTAGATAAGCCAATTCTAAAAATACTGTCCTCTTCATGCATAAAAGGAATAATTTTATACTGATACGTTCCTGCAGTATTTAATTTCCCCTCATAAAAAGCCCCAGTTTTAGGCAAGTCCATATTGGTTATAGAATCTTCTAATTCATCTCCTGATATAATTAGTATATTATATTTTCCCTTTGGTAACTCTATCAAAAATTCATTTTTTTCTATTCCCTCCACAAAATCACGTCTTAAACTATCTGGTTTACCTCGGTCCTTTATACATAAGTCATGATTATTATGAAATCCATATCCAAGATAATTAATATAATTCAAGGAAGGTACAATAATAGGCCCACCCGCATGGACAAAAGTATGTTCTGATTCAATAAGTTGGCTCCCATATACATCGGTATATGTTTTATCAATAAAACCAGAGGTAAAATCAAAAAAGTACGGTGTCATCTGATATTGTCGCGTATTTGATAGCCCATACGGACAAGTAAAAGAATCTATTGCTTTATAAAATTTTGTATCTTTATTCTCTCCAAGAAATATTCTGCGTCG
>JBKTKK010000185.1:0-4482 GCA_047242405.1 Lachnospiraceae bacterium
GTCTATATCTGACAACTTTTTTTCCACTTTGCGCCATCTAATTTCCCTCCATTAATGCCATCAAAAGAAAAATCCGTTATATCTATCATATTATATCTGTTTTTTATTCAGATGAAAAGCATTTTTATACTAAATTTTATAAATTTATTTGCAAATTTCGCACAGTAGTGTCGAGATTGCTCCTATTCTGTCATTGATGTTCTTACACTATGAAATTCTATTTTTTCATTGGAAATATATACCATAATAATTTTGGGAAATTTATACACAATAATAAAAGTAATTTATATAGGAGGTCATATAGATGAATTCAAAAGGAATTGATTACACGGCTTTAGTAATTACAATTATTGGCGCTATTAACTGGGGACTAATCGGATTTTTCCGTTTTGATCTAGTAGCTTTCCTCTTTGGCGATATGACATTGATTTCAAGAATAATCTATGCAGTTGTTGGTATTGCAGGCTTATACTTAATCAGCATGTTTGGCCGTATAGGATCCGATGGTAGCAGAAACTAATAATGCAGTAGACGGGCACGTCACATAAAAGTGAACGAACCCGTCTGTTTTACTTCATAAGGAAATTATTACGTATGGTCTTATTTCTTCATCGAAATCATCTTTATCCGTAGAAACACTTAAAATAAAATCAACACCAAATTTCTTACTAATACGGTCTAACAGTAAAACAGATTCTGTTATGTCCTGCCCTTCTAGATGTGATAGTTTCAAAAAACTATCGAAATACATCTGCTCTAAATCGTGATCCTGCGATATAATGCCGCATATAAAACCAAGAAATCCATCAAATGAAGATACCGGATACTCGGAGACATCAATTAGTCGTACCCGATTACTAAGTTCATACATATGCTTCGCACTCTTATCCAAGTAAACGATGGAGCCGTGTACCTCATTAACCGATGCATTAACCTTGTCTAACAAAAATTTTGTTTTTCCTTTGCCCTTTTGGCCTGATATAATTTGAACCATCTCGTCTTCCTCCTTATGCGCTATAAAAAAGTGTATCGTATATACTTATCTACTTCTTATCCAACATATGCAGTTAACTCGAAATTATTAATTCTATTATAGTATAAATGGCAAAAATTCACAATGAATTTTTGCCATTTTCGGTATTATTTACAAAACTTTTTCCAATAATAGATTCATTTGCGTATAAAGGGCATCATAATCTTTTGCATTTAGCACGACAGATATGTAGCTTGTCCCATCATCTTTCGTACTCAAGATAATTAAACATCTTCCTGCATTATCCGTATTTCCGGTTTTCCCACCAAATACCGTAATCCCTTCTGGTGCTTCTTTGCTTACCAAGTAACCATTTCCATTGGGCCAGGTCGCAGTAACGGTTGCACCTGCAGCATTTTTATAGGTACAGGTAAATTCCTTCATACAAATAATCTCTTTGAACTTCTCATATTTTAAACATTCATTAAAGATAAGATACAAATCATATGCAGTTGAATAATGGGTTTCTTCATCTAAACCATGTGGATTCATAAAGTGCGTTGAAGTTGCTCCTAACTCTGCTGCCACTTCGTTCATTTTTTTAGCAAAAGCTTCTACACTACCTGCCATATGAACGGCTATTGCTGCTGCTGCATCATTACCAGAATAGACCATCATAGCAGTAAGTAGTTCTTCCAGTGTTAATGTATCGCCTGGCCTTAATTTACATAACCAAGCATCTGGATGGGTAATGTTTACTTCATCGGAAACAGTTACTACATCATCCAAGTTACCTTCTCGTAATACAACTAAAGCTGTCATTATTTTCGTAATACTAGCAGGGGCCAGTTTTAAAAAGGCATTTTTACTATATAAGACTTTTTGATTTGTTATATCAAATACTGCACCAGCTCCAATATCGACATAATTAGGATCAAACAAGCTTTCATCTTCTATGACACATAAATCATTCGCGATACCATTTAAGCGATACAAGTCGTCACTGTTGTTCGTCCCGATATAGTTTTTATTTATAGTATCATAAGGATCCAAATAAACCGTACTCTTCCCGCATCCACCAAGTAGCATTATTATTATTAATATACAACTGAAAATACGGGTTCTTAACCTATGCTTCATTTGTAGGCATCTCTCCATTCTAAATCACCACGTTCCAGTGATTTAATTAAAAGCTCTGCCGTAGCTAAATTCGTTGCGATAGGGATACTATGCAAATCACATAAACGCATAATATTTTTTACATCTGGTTCATGGGACTTTGGAGCCAATGGATCTCTTAAAAATATAACAAGGTCTAATACGTTATGTTCAATTTGGGCGCCAAGCTGCTGTTCCCCTCCTAGATGACCGGCAAGGAATTTATGCACATTTAAATTAGTGACCTCTTCAATTAAACGCCCTGTTGTACCAGTGGCATATAACTCATGCTTACTAAGTATTCCGCGGTATGCAATACAGAAATTTTGCATTAATTTTTTCTTTGAATCGTGTGCCATAAAACCGATGTTCATAATCTTTCCTCCTATTTTTACCTCTATATGAAGGTCTAATAATCCATATTTCTACGCTGTAATCTCACGTTTAATACCATCCCGATTGCCATAAACGAGCTAAGCAAGGAACTAAGCCCAGCACTAATAAACGGAAGTGGTAGGCCCGTGTTTGGAATAATACGTGTAGCCACCCCAATATTAACAAAGCTTTGGAAAGCAAACAATCCAGCCACTCCTCCCGCGATTAATTGGCCCTGCACATCTTTTGCCTTTTTCGCTACCCTAAGACATTCAAAAACAATAATAAAAATAAGTAATAAAATGGCACAACTTCCAATGAATCCAAGTTCTTCACCAACAACGGCAAAGATAAAATCGCATTGTTCTTCCGATAAAAAGTTTCCATTTTTCACAGAATCAAAGGTTGCGTTATTTAGTCCTTTTCCTGTAAGTTGTCCCCCAGCAATTGCCATTACAGAATAATTCTGCTGATACATTAAGTCGGGATAATCCTCAGGATTTAAAAAGGATAAAATACGTTCCATTTGATGTTCTGCAAATATTTTATTTAATATTGTCTCGCCTGGCTGTACAACTAAGTAACTAAAAATACATGCAACAGGAACCATAACAGCCAATACACCGAATACCCATTTATAACTTATACCAGCAAGAAATATCATAACAATTAATATAAAAAGGCACACGAGTGTTGTAGATAAATCCGGTTGACTTAATATGAGTAATAATGGCGGCATAGCTAGGGCTGCAAGTATTAATAAATATACAATATTGTTTATCTTATTCTTAAATTTACTAAGATATGTTGCAAATAAAACGATTAGTGCCAATTTCGAGAATTCAGAAGGCTGTAACGTTCCAAATCCAGGCAGGACAATCCATCGTTGGGCACCATTTAAATTCTTCCCAAAAAACTCCACATATAACAGCAAAAGCATATTAATTATGTAAATGATTCCACAGCATTTTATCAAATAATGATAATCAATTAGTGAAACTATTATCATTGCGATTATGCCTACTATGATTCCAATCATTTGTTTTTGAAAGATAGAAAGACTACTATCCGCTACAATATCCGCTGTTGCACTTTTAACAACAACAAGTCCGATGCAACATAAGACACACACAAAAAAAACGAGTTTAAAATCATAGTTACGAAGTTTATATTGAAAAAACCTATATTTACGAAACATGAATACTACTCCTTACTGTTCCAAAAAAACCTTAAGCCTTTGGCGAATCGATATGTTTTCTTCCTTTTATAGGAATATTCGCATAAAGAGCAGGTGCCGTCCCCTTTTCCCCTTCTATATCATTCTTCGTAATTTGAATATCCAAACCGTCGGTATCGATATCCATATATTTTGATATAACATGAATGATGTCATTTTTTATCATCTCCATTATTTCTGGAGAACAATCTGCCCGCTCTGAAACTAGTAAAAGTTTAAGACGGTCTTTTGCAATATTTCCTGACTTCTTCTTTGTAAACAAGTCTATAATACTCATCTTAAGTTTACCTCCCTGCTAGTTTTTTTTGAACAGTGAAGCTAATCTACTGAATATACCTACATTCTGCTCTAAATTCAATAATTCTACTTCTTCCCCCATAACGCGTTTACATATATTCAAAAATGCTTGACCCGCTAGGGAACTACTTCCAACCAATGGTTCTCCGTTATTGGTAGAAACTACAATATTTTCATCATCAGGTACTGCCCCAATAATATTAATCGCTAAAATTTCAATTACGTCGTCAATAGACATCATGTCACCGCGTTTTACCATGTCCATACGAATACGGTTTACAATTAAATCAATTTTTTTCATTTCATCTGCTTCCAATAATCCGATGATTCGATCGGCATCACGGATGGCAGAAACTTCAGGGGTAGTAACGACTAATGCACGGTCAGCACCAGCAATCGCATTCTTGAATCCCTGCTCTATACCAGCTGGACAATCTAATAT
>JBKTKK010000186.1:0-4478 GCA_047242405.1 Lachnospiraceae bacterium
ACGGTGGTGTGAGAGGACGGAAATTCAATTAATGAATTTCCTCCTACTCGATTGATTCATTTTAATGAAGCTTGTTCATATATTCGTTTTTAGGGGCATAGGATAGTTTAAGATATGAGGATTGGAGTGGTAAAAAAGGTATGAATAAGAAAAAAATTAAAAGATTAATCTATCCAGCCATTTGTACTGGGGTTGGTATGATTGCTTCCCTTATTTGTCTTATCCTTTTTTCGGTGAATGAAACGGGTAGCAGAAGTAAGGAAAATGAAAAGGAAATTGTAGGTGATAAAGAACTTGCAGAAGTCGTTGGTGGGGTCGTTAATCCCGAAGTGGATCAAATTTTAAGTCAGGTGGATCGTCTTATAAGTGGTTACTACTATGATGAGGCAGTAGAGTTACTTAATCAGTCGAGTGATCAATATAGGGGGGATATTGCTTTAGAAACTAAGCTTCAGGCTGTTACCAATGCAAAGGATAATTTAGTAGCCTATAGGGGGGTTGTGGATCATGTATTTTTTCACTCATTAATTGTAGATACAAACCGCGCTTTTGATGGAGATTACCGTGCAAGAGGTTATAATTTATGGATGACAACGGTGAGTGAGTTTAATGCAATTCTAGAGTCGATGTATGAGAAAGGGTTTGTTTTAGTTTCGATACATGATATTAATGAAGTGACTAAGGATGAACAGGGAAATCGCATGTATAAGGCAAAAGATATCTTACTTCCAGAAGGAAAAAAGCCGTTTATACTATCAATTGATGATGTAAATTACTATACGTATATGCAGAATGATGGTTTTGCGGATCGTTTAGTTGTGACAGAAAATGGTGAAGTGAAAAATCGGTACTATGATGCGGAAGGCAATGTACTTATTGGCGATTATGACGTTGTGCCGTTATTGGATCGTTTTATAAAAAAACATCCTGATTTTTCTTATCAGGGGGCGAGAGGTCTGATAGCAGAAACTGGGTACAATGGCGCTTTGGGTTATCGATATAGAGAAAAGAACCCAGAGACGAATAAATATGAATTGGTTGAAAATTATGAACAGTTAATGGAAGAGGCGAAAGTGGTTGCAAATCGATTAAAAGAAACTGGGTGGGAATTTGCGGTACATGGATGGGGACACAAACATTCCGCACAGATTACATATGATCAATTTAAGGAAGACACGGATTTATGGCTGGCAGAGGTAGGTAGTATTGTAGGAGCTACCGATGTATATATTTATCCATATGGGGAAGAAGTCCAATACCCGTCGGACAAATACAATTATTTGAAACTTTTAGGATTTACCTATTATTGTGGGGTTGATAGTTCTCCATTTCTAAGTATACGTCCTTATTTTATACGTAGTGCACGAAGAAATTTGGATGGATATAGCATGCACTTTCGGCCCGAAAAACTGGCTGACCTTTTTGATGCCAGCCAAGTTTGGGATAAAAGCAGACCAGAAATTACAGATGCCGATAAAAATGGATGATAGAATTAAGGGGGCGTTGTAGATGGCAGTACATGGTCTAGGAAACTTTGCAGTGCCTTTGAAGGTGCGACATTGGCCGCTGTTGCAAAGCCTATGGTGCGCTTATGGATTGCTTTTTTCAAAGGTACTTGCACAAGTGTTCCATTTTTAAGATCCTCTTGTACACATTCTTTTATGCAACATCCGATGCCTAGACCAATTTTTGCAAATTCTATGAGCAGATCCATCGTAGATACCTCTAGTAGATGTTCGATTTGGATTTGCTCCTCGTTTAAATAGCTATCTATAAAATGGCGTGTCATATTCTTCTGATCTAATAACATAATCGTCCCAGTTGAAAAAATATCCGTATTGTTCCCTTCCCTTAACTGTAAATTGTTTAGGTACGAAGGGCTGGCAACAAAAATATCTTCAATATCGACAACTGGATGAAAGCTTAAGTTTTTTAGAGTTTTTGGCCGTGCAATTACACCTACATCAATATTTTGATGTTCTAACATAGTTACGGTTTGAGCAGATGACTGGTTTTCGATGGTTATTTTAATGTGGGGATGTTGTGCGATGAAACTTTTCAAATATGGTAAAAGAATATATTTGCATAATGTCGTACTAACGCCTATGCGAATATGACCGATACCTAATTCTTGGATTCTGGTCAATTCCAATTCCCCTTTTCCAAGAGCATCAAAGGCAGTATGTACGTATTCATAAAGTATATACCCTTCATTGGTTAAAGTAACCCCTCTTGAATTTCGGATAAAGAGTGTTGTATTTAGACTTGCTTCCAGTTTACTAATGGCTTTACTAATGGCCGGTTGGCTTATGTACAGTTCTCTAGCTGCTCGCGATATATTTCCTGCTTCTGCAACGGTATAAAATATGCGGTATAATGATAAATTTTGCTCCATAATTGTTATGCCTTCCTTCTAAAACTATATAACTTTAAATTATATTATATATTCGTAATATGTATTAGTATTATAACAGATAGTGTGCTAAAATGCTAGCATGTTATACGGATAATTAGGAAAAATGTTGATTAGAAAAATAAATCTTATAAATGTTTGGAGGAAAATTTCATGGGAATGACAATGACACAGAAAATTTTGGCTGCTGCTGCCGGATTGAATGAGGTTAAAGTTGGGCAATTAATTGAAGCGGATTTAGATCTTGTCCTTGGGAATGATATTACTTCACCAGTAGCAATACATGAAATGGATAAATTTGATAAGGAAGGTATATTTAATAAAGATAAAATTGCTCTAGTTCTTGACCACTTTGTTCCAAATAAGGATATAAAATCAGCGGAACATTGTAAATGCGTTCGTCAATTTGCAAGTAAACATGATATAACAAATTTCTTTGATGTTGGAGAGATGGGAATCGAACATGCATTATTACCAGAAAAAGGATTAGTTGTTGCTGGTGATGTCGTAATTGGTGCAGATTCCCACACCTGTACATATGGTGCACTAGGCGCATTTTCCACTGGAGTTGGTAGTACGGATATGGCAGCAGGTATGGCAACAGGAAAAGCTTGGTTTAAAGTACCTCCTGCAATTCGTTTTATTTTGAAAGGAAAGCCTGCTAAGTGGGTAAGTGGCAAAGATATTATATTGCATATCATCGGTATGATTGGAGTCGATGGTGCATTGTATAAATCGATGGAATTTACTGGTGATGGACTTGCTTATTTAAATATGGACGACCGATTTACAATTGCGAATATGGCAATTGAGGCGGGGGGGAAAAATGGTATTTTCCCAGTGGACGATCAAACGATTACTTATTTAAAGGAGCATACGAATCGAGAATATACAATAGTTAAAGCGGATGATGATGCAGAGTATGAGGAAACGTATACAATTAACTTAAGCGAGTTAAAGCCAACGGTATCATTCCCTCACCTTCCAGAGAATACAAAAACAATTGATGCATGTGGAGATGTGGCCATTGATCAAGTTGTGATTGGCTCTTGTACAAATGGTAGAATGGAGGATTTGCGTATCGCTGCTAAAATATTAGAGGGAAGAAAAGTGAAAAAAGGAATTCGTTGTATAGTAATTCCAGCAACGCAAAAAATCTATTTACAGGCGATAGAAGAAGGTCTCATTCAAATATTTATTGAAGCTGGTGCAGTTGTAAGCACTCCTACCTGTGGCCCGTGTCTGGGTGGATATATGGGAATTCTTGCAGCAAAAGAACGTTGTGTATCAACAACCAATCGAAATTTCGTTGGAAGAATGGGAGATGTTACAAGTGAAGTATACTTGGCAAGTCCTGCTGTGGCAGCAGCCAGTGCAGTAACAGGCAAAATATCTGGACCAGAGGAATTGGGCTTATAAATAAGGGAGGAAGATAAGATGCAGGCAAAAGGCAGTGTTTTTAAGTATGGCGATAATGTTGATACAGATGTTATAATTCCAGCGAGATATTTAAATTCTTCAGATCCTGCAGAGCTGGCAAAGCACTGTATGGAAGATATTGATAAGGATTTTGTCAAACGTGTAAAAGATGGAGATATTATTGTTGCAAATAAAAATTTTGGGTGTGGATCTTCTAGAGAACATGCGCCACTTTCTATAAAAGTAGCCGGTGTAAGTTGTGTTATTGCTGAAACCTTTGCAAGAATTTTTTATCGTAACGCTATAAATATAGGTTTACCAATTATTGAGTGTCCAGAAGCAGCAAAGGATATTGAGGATGGGGATGAAGTGGAAATCGATTTTGATAGTGGAATTATTTACAACCTTACAAAGCAAGCACATTATCAAGGCCAGGCATTCCCTCCATTTATGCAAGAAATCATTGCAGCAGAGGGATTAATTAACTATATTAACAGGAAAGAAAATTAATTGCCATTCTAATTTCAAATTTACATAATAAACACCGAAAGCTACGTCTTTCGGTGTTTTTATTATTTTGAAACAATTTCCCGTTTACGAAAGAACAAATGTTTGGTACAATGAAAATGAGGAGGCGAACATATGT
>JBKTKK010000187.1:0-4477 GCA_047242405.1 Lachnospiraceae bacterium
TTCTAAGCCTGCGGCTAGGCACACCGCAATTGTAAGATATGGATTTGCTACTGAATCGGGACAACGCAGTTCTAAACGAGTATTCTTTCCCTTCACACTTGGTATGCGAATTAATGGACTACGATTTTGTGAAGACCAGGCAATGTAAACCGGTGCTTCAAAACCTGGCCGTAGTCTCTTATAAGAATTAACAATTGGATTCGTTATCGCAGTCATTCCATGAATATGTTTAAAAATACCTGCCATAAAATGATAGGCTAACTCACTCAAGCCGTTTGGATCATTATCATCAGCAAATAAATTATTCCCATCTTTATCTGATATGGACATATTTAAATGCATACCAGATCCATTAATCCCATTTCTAGGCTTTGGCATAAATGTAGCATGTAAGCCATGGCGTTTCGCAATTACACGCACCGTCATTCGAAATGCCAAAATGTTATCTGCAGACTTCAGTGCTTCTCCATATTTAAAATCTATTTCATGCTGACATGGTGCCTTTTCATGATAAGATGTTTCTACTTCAAACCCCATATCCTCTAAATTTAGCACAATATCTCTTCGTACATTTTCTCCTTGGTCTAGCGGCGATATATCAAAATATCCACCCTGTTCCTTGGAATTTAATATTACATTTTCATTTTCATCTGTTGGAAATAAAAAGAATTCACACTCTGGGCCTACATGGAAGAAATATCCCATTTCCTCAGCTTCTTTTAAAACCTTCTTTAAAAGATAACGGGAATCTCCTTCAAATGGCAAACCGTTACTACGATAAATATCGCAAACTAATCTTGCAACCTTTCCCTGCTGTGGACGCCAAGGAAATATTATGAATGTGTCTAAATCAGGATATAAATACATATCGGATTCTTCGATTCTGATAAAACCATCAATAGAAGAACCATCGAATACGCAGCGATTATTTAGGGCACGCTCTAACTGGCTCGATGTAATTGCAATATTCTTTACCACACCGAATATGTCGGTAAACTGAAGACGGATAAACTCAACATCTTCTTCCTCTACAAGGCGTATTATATCCTCTTTCGTGTATTTCCCCATATCAGCACCACCTTTATTATTTTTAACCGATGCAAATGTTTTAATTTATCACTTTGATCTATTAAACAAATGCACTCATCTTCTGTAGTGATGATAACAGTCTCTTTTTTTATTGTCAACTTATTTTTCAGATATTTCCTTAATATTAAGTTATTCCCATTTGTAGAAAATTTGGAATGTGCCTTCGCTAATTTTCGTTATGATGCCCGTTTTTATATGAACTTTATACAATTTTCTATTTATTTGAAAATATATAAACGGGGAGTTTACCGATATTATATCTACATTATAGTCACCGGCATATAAATCTACTCCCAGGCTTTTCAATAAATCAACCTCAACACAAATGGTTTTTTCTAACGTAGCTTCCCTATAGTAAAGATCATAGGATTCTTTCGTGAACCAAGCAGACTCCCCTGTTTGAGGATTTATTGTGTAGGAATGTACTGGATTCTCAACCTTGTCTTCCCGGATTTTTCCGTCCTTCATAATAAGGTATTGGCCAGACGACGTCATAAGATATAAGCCATCGGAATAATCATAAGCCCACCAGGAATAAGTCGCATATTGGGATGACGTTTCATTTTCATAAAAAGGTCGTAAAGAAATAAATTCATATTTATTACCAAGCTTAAAAGAACCATAATACATTTGTGGAAATCCTCCAACTTGAAATACGTAATTATAAGGAGGATCGTTCCGTATATCCATCGGTATATTAAAATAGATATTAGGAGCAATTAAAAAATCACTGGGGCTTCCATAAAGAATTTCTTCCTGCCTTGGTTCATTTTCATAACCAGAAATAGTCGCGATTTTTTCATAATTTCCTGTATCAACCTCTATCTTTATAATGTCTCCATTGTCTATCACATATGCATAGTCAACCATTTCCTGTATTCTATATCGTGACTCAAAGATATTTGCCTCTGACAAATAGCTTATAGCTAAGTTTCCAGATTCAGAGTCTAATATTTTCTGTTCTGTTTTTTCTCCCCATATGGTTGATAAATAAAGCCCATCGCTCTTAACAGAAATAACTCTATTGTTTTGAATGAAAAAATATTGTTTTGATTCTGCGCTAGATAGCAATTGTAAATTACCATCTTTTATGAGATAAGACTCTCCCCCCATAAAAATTAAGACTTGCCCACCATTACTCACTAAAATATCAAACTCGCCAGAGCGGGTAAACGTTACAGTTTCTATGACCTGTCCTTTATGATTACAAACACTTAATGAAACATGCTTCAACGTAGTTTCATATACTACCGCACCAAATTTTTCATTTTCACTAAAGCCCGCTGATAGTATATTTAGCCAGCCTTCCACTGTTTCTATTTGAATTTTCTTGTTGTTGTTATAAAAAATGATAGAAGCTGTACCTTTTGATTCATTAACCACTCCATAAAAAGCCATCGTACCATTCTTGCTAATATTTACATGTCTAGCTGCATCGTCTACGATTTCTATCTGATTTAGTTTTCTTAAAGCCAGCTTCCCATCTATACTATATAAGGCTGTGTTTTTACTAACTTTAAAACCACTTTCAAACGGTCCGATATAGGACAACTCTGGGAACGTATAAAACTGGCCATTTGTCACAGCCCCATCTAGTAGTGGTAAATCACTTCGATATGCAACGGCACACCACTTTTTTTTCCTCCATCCTTACCATTCCAATAAGAAATTCCAACTATTATTACGAGCCCCAATAGAAGGATATAGCTCCCACCTTTTTTTACACTACACAGAAAAGGATTTTTTTCCTTACGTAATAACTTTTTCCTGCTACGAATCATATAACCCCTTTCCACTTTAAGGTCGTGTCGTGATCCATTGCTTGATACCAATGCTATCTTCGCGGAATACTTCTTTAAACTCGGGTACCTTCATACCAATGACCTGCCCAGACGAATAATAGTACAATACACCTTCCACATATGCAGTTATACTATTTGCCTCACACTCAATATGACCTATACTTTTTGGTATTGCATCGAAATTTTCCATATAAATCAAATCATACTGATCGGTAAGAAAGAACAACTCTGAAGTTTGTTCATTGGAAAAGCCATTGATAACTTTAAAGTCAACTTCCTTTTCTACAGTCTTTACTCCATCATATAAAGTTAAAATCGTCTCATCCATTTGTGAGCCGTATGTAACCTGTGCCCCATGCCCTAAATTTAGTAATGATAAAACTTGCGACATCCTATATTTCTCAATTTTATAGTCATCTCCACTCATAGACTTGGGAATGAAATAGCAGAATTCATTCTCATCTATAACCGTATAACTATAACGACTTTCCAATATTCCCTGCACATGCATACCATCCAATTGACCTATGATATATACTTTATTTTCAGAAAAGTCATATTTCATTAAGTAATCCGACTTAATATAATAAATCACATTATTTTTTCCATCTGCTATGTTGGAATCTTGATCTAAACTATAAATTTCATAACTATCTGTAGATGTTACTTTACCCAGAAAGTATTGCTCTATTAAACAATCAACAATTTGAAATTGATTTGGCTTTTTTAAGTTTCCTTTACATAAATTACCGTCTACATCCACAAAAATATATGTTTCTAAATCTTTTGCTGCCAGTAATGAAGCATCCTCAATTCCTAACGTATTTATTTTGTCATCATTAAAATATACAATTCGATTCATTGAAAGGCATAATACGGACCCATCTTCATATACTCTCATCTTAGAAGCCTTACTTACAAGAAGCTCATCCACCTCATAAACGGTAGATTTCCCACTTTTTGTATCTACAACTGTTAGGTTAGGCTGATCCGCATGGCCTTTAAAACAGGAATAATAACGTCCATTTTCACTTACAGAAACAATACGATTTAAAAATTCATATGTTTCACCTATCACTACTTCTTTCTCTCCGGCTTTCCACAATACATAGGAATCCTTATTTTGATATATAAGGGCGGTAAGCCCGCTGTTATAAGCCATGACACTATTTCCTATGTTAAAATAATCCATGGATTCATCGCCCATTAAGTTTAAAGTGCCGTCCATAAACAAATAGTTGTATCCGGAAATGGGATTTGCGATAAGATAACGCTCCTCCCTTTCGTTTTGCCCAACTAAATTCCAATTTTCCGAAATACGGAACAGCAATGGGTAGTTGCCGGACAAGCCATATACTTCGTATTTACCATTCGATTCCTTTATATAGGAGTAAGTCATTTTATCCATTTTCTCTTCCCCCTCCTCCTTTTCAATGGAAAAGAAGTTAAAAATGGCAGCGAGTAAAACTATGGAAAAAATAAAAGACAGAGTAATTAAACCCAATTTTACTTGTTTTTTTTTCAGCCTTACTTTTTCATTCCTTTTCTCTTCTTTTTCTATATTAGAAAAATATACGATTTCATAC
>JBKTKK010000188.1:0-4469 GCA_047242405.1 Lachnospiraceae bacterium
GGTCTCATGTTTTTATAATTGTCACGAATATCTTTATCAACTTCATCAGCCACCATCCATACTTTGCATTCTTTGAATGTTTATCCTTACGATTCTCCTCAAACTCTCTTTCATTAGCAATTAACAACATCTCTGGGATTCCTTGTGCTGCATTGGCTTTCGCTTTTGCATTTGCACCTCTAAGAAGCATCGTATAATTCGAATGCGTATATTCATCCGGAAGGTCTGGGCCAATATAAACCAAATCTCCGGTATCCTCAACAATATGCTCTTCTCCAACGAATCGCTTCAAATATGCTTCTACATCTGACCACTCTACCGAACGCTTCCCTTTGAATACAATGTCGTGAATAAATACAATCTTGTTTCCGTCCAAATCTTCAAC
This sequence comes from Lachnospiraceae bacterium, assembly GCA_047242405.1. Classification (GTDB taxonomy): domain Bacteria; phylum Bacillota; class Clostridia; order Lachnospirales; family Lachnospiraceae; genus Fimimorpha. Next base: position 386 of record JBKTKK010000188.1, read on the forward strand.
TACATTTACTTTTCTTTGCATAAAAATATCCTCCTATCATAGGCCCTTTGCGGGTTTATGATAAGAGGATATCATTTGTCAATAGTATTTTCATTGGACGGTTAGTCCAAAACCATTTATGCCACTGATTGATATATTATCTTGTAATATGCGATAAGTCGTTGTTGTGCAACCTGAGAATAGTGCTGCTCTATATCGTATATCACTGGTACTGCATTTTTCTTTACCAAGAAATCTTCCATATGAACGTTCAGCAGTTCACTAAGCATAAACAGATGATCCACCGATGGCAATATCAATCCCTTGTACCAACGATAAATTGGCTGTACGCATGACAATTGCAGGTAGTCTTGAATCATTCGTGGAGTATAACCTGATGATTCAATCATGTGTTTTATTTTTCTTCCGGTTCTTTGCATGTCTATGTTTGGGTAGGTTGGTTTATGCCTCATTCTTACATTCCTTTCCTAGTTATGGTTCTTAGTTGTAGTAGTCGTAAATTTACGAGCACCCAGTTCTCTCTTTTCCCCAAAGCCAATCTCTTTAGCAGTATTTCTATTTAGGCAAAAATTCTTTTCCACCCCATGACAATCTTGTTTTCGGTATATCTAGTACTTGCGGATTCTCTTTAGAAATTTTATCAACCACAGATAAATCTCCATCTTTCGAAAATACGCATCTATTACAATTATAAACACTCCGTCTATTATACTCCTGCACCCAATCGATTTCATCTATAGAGACATACCTTCGGTCATAGGGGGCAACCCATTTATGATATGAACCATCGTACATTATCAAAATATGTTTGGGTGATAAAGGGAAAAACACCTCTACTCCTTCACTTCTAATTCCTGACATAGATATAAAATCATTCTTAACATGTGGGATAGTTCCAATTGGATTATCTGATGTATAAAAATCGACCGAAGTTCTATTTATTCCCAATATCCATGTCAAATTATAAAAGCACAACGCCATATCTCTTATATGATCTATATCCAAAATCATATTCCCATGTATATTTCTCTCATCGCCATCTTTCATTGTATACTTATCTATAACCTCATCAGATACCTTCATTTCTCTCAGTACCTGCTCCAAACAATTTGACATATCTTTCAGCATTCTTCTCGTTTCAGCAGTCCTTATGTATTGAAAAGATGCGAATATTGACAAATCTAATTTATCTCGCTCTGAAAGAAAAAAACATTCTTTCTCATACCAAGGTGTAATATCGACATCCAAAATCTTTGATAATAAGTCTGAGAATACTCCCTCCACATGCCTAGAGAAAAAATGCTCTAAAAACTGCTCATCCTGTGATACTTCAATTCCTAATTCCTTTAGTAATTTGATTTTTTGAGCAGATAACTCCTTATAGTCAATATCATAAAAGTAACGTTCGCAGGCAACATCATAAACGTTATTCAATCTAGATTTTTTTAATTTCTTATCGTATACCCAAACCTGGCCTTTGTCACTCTTCCATCTTTCTAAATAACATCTAGGAACAAAGTGTTCTTTCTTTGTCTTCTCTTTTTTATTATTCCCCAACACAATCCCTCCGGCATCACTTTTTACGTAAGTTTCCCACAATCTTTGAAAACTTTGCATTCTTTTTCTGCTTCGTGTGCACGAATATTTGCTTTATCAACGTCACTTCTCAAATAACTATTATTTTTTTGCAAATCTAAAATCAGTTTATCTTTAGCTTGATTTTTTGACCGTTCCTCTTGCAGACTACTCTTTAATCTTTCATTTTCTTTCCTTAGGTTAATATACTCATCTAGTATAGTCCCCACATGCCTTTCTTCCATCGTCCACCCCATTCTATCCTCTATATGGATTTCTTCTACATCATCAAACCCTTGACCTCCGTCTTTTTTAGGTTTAATGAATGCATTACATCCTGTTTTCGGATAATTACTACATCCTAATGCAATGTTCCATGTATTCTTTTTATTTCCAAGTTCTTTCTTCACCCAAGTCTTATATCTAAATACCAAAAAACCATCACATAATGGACAGTTTACTATATCTGTTCTTTTAAACCTATAATGTTTATCCCTCGTTCGAGTTTTCTCTTCAATCTCTCTTATCTCTTCTAGATTCTCTTTATGTTCGGCATCTCTCCATACAGACTTCACTTCTATCTTCTCAAGTTGCTTACACAATTCCTCAAAATCCAGTTTCTCATTACCGTCATAAAGTAGCAAACAGAGCCCCTTCAACAGATTATCTTTTCCCAAAACATAATCGTTTGGATAATGGCTTCTTAAGCTACGTTCAGAATACTCTAACAAAAACTCAACAGTTACTACTTGTTCTCTTGGAATATCAAAATGCGAACAAAAAATTAGCTTGTGAAAATGGTTCTGTTCAATAGGATTATCTGTTGTAAAACCGTTTAAAAGAGTCCATGTCTCCTCGCTATAATCCGTTTGAACATATTTTGCCGCTTTGGTTTCTCCAATAATAATCCTGTCATCTGTCACAATAATATGATCAATTTCTGCCGTTCTTGTTCCATACACAGAAGGAAAGTCCAAAATTACATGATTAAAAACTCTAATTGTTTTTCCCACAAATTTAGAAGCTTGCTCTATAATATCTCTGACATACGCTTCACCTTGGTTTCCTTTTTCAATGTTGTTTCGCGCTTCTACCATATCTACCTCCACCTAAAGCATTCACATATTATGCTCTTAATTAGGCATTCTCAATAGTACGATTTAAAATCCCTACTAAATCTTTTAATTTGGTCTACATATTGTTCCAAATCTCTCTTTACATCATATTCAAATGTATTTATCTTTTCATTCTGTGGTGCATTTCTAACTTTATCTTCGTAATATTCCTTAAAAGTTTCTGCATTATATGGAAGAATTTCACTATCTCCACTAACAAAATTTGCAAGAAAGAGAATTGCTTTTTCCTGCAAACTTTCCATTGTTTCACGTTCCCACGAAGTCAATAAATTTTCATAGGCCACCAGCACTTTTGTAGTTACTTTTTTTATTTCATGTGCATTATACACGTAAGATGTAAATAAACTAACTGGATCCTCTATCGGCGGATATTCCATCAACAACTCCTCTTGTCTCTTCACAGCCGTCAGTACTTCATACAATGCAAACTTTTTTATTTGGCTAATCTCTTCATATCTCTTCTTTTTAAATCCTATTGCCAAGACAAGTAGTGCCATAGTAACCACGAGCATAGTAGAAAAAATATATGTAAATATCTCCTTAACACGTACAATATCTAATACAAAATTAAAGGTAAATAAATCTTTTATTGATACCTCTGCATTAACTCCAATGAGCCCCACTACACTTACAAATAGTGCTACGATACAAACTCTTACATAAAATTTTGAACGTTTCATATAATTATCTCCAATCTGTGAATCCAATTCCTTTTGTAATTTATGAAGATTATCCTTCAGTTCTTTGTTTGTTAAGCTAATTATGATTGTTTTATGCATATTTGATCTAATCATAGATAGCTTATGTAAGTTTATCCCTGCAAAAAGAACAAGGCTAACCTTCATCTTACGCTTTTCTCTAGCTGTTCCTTTTAAATGTATAAATATTTGTTCATAAACATTATATATAGCCAATCCATATACAACAGGTAAATTCAAAATCAACAAAATAAGAGGTAATACAAACACTTTTAATGTATCTACAGAAAAGAAGTCTTGTGGAAAATGTACTAAATTGTATATTGCGTATATAAATGAAATTACACCTAATAATGTTAAGATTCCCTGCAGAAAACTTTTCGCCGGCTTATTTTTCTTTTCTCTTTCAGCAACCGCGTATAATGCAGAAATAAATACCAGGAATGGAATAAGCAATATTTCCACCCACAAATCAAATGTCCAAAATCCTATTAAAAACTCTACAGCAACCGAAATAGCTATATTATCTTTTATCAATTTCCTAAAAAAGCGTGCATCCTTAGCCTCTTCAATAGTTTTTGCGAATAACGGCAATTCTACAAACATGACCCAAAAAATAGTATCCTTTACCAATTTCAGACTCCAGATTTCAATTTTATACAAGCCATATATAAC
>JBKTKK010000189.1:0-3279 GCA_047242405.1 Lachnospiraceae bacterium
GTATTTACTGGAGTTTTCTAACTTGTCCTTATTATAACTCGACCATGAGGTGTGAGGTTGGGCAGGCTGTCTTCATGGTACTTGTTATATTTCTTTCCAAGCCCTTTGAACATTGTTTCATAGTTACAAGTAACTTTTGGATAGCCGTTTCGATTGATAAACAGGAAATTACTGTATGACTAGCGGTTCAGCTTTTCGGCAATTCATTAAAGTATGCATATCCTCCGTCTTTTCTCTGGCTCTCTTTCTTTTGTTTTCTTCTTAGACATGATTTAAAGCTCCTTTCTGAAATAGAACGAGCTGTAAATACGCTATGTCGATTATAACATATCCACAGCCCTTGGGCATTAGATTTCGTCGTATGATTCACTCGTTTCGTAGAAAAGGAAATCCATATGATAATGCTTGTATAGAATCCTTTCATTCACGATACGCTGCTGATATTTTGGGTTTACAAGTATCCCAGACAATGCTATAATTTAGTTAGAAAAGGAACAACCGCCCACAAGGGGTTGACCGAATGAATAAAAGTAGAAAAACCACCCCGTTCAACTCGCCAAAGTTTCAAGGGTGGTTTTTGCTATGTACGTTACTTACAAAACGTAAAAACGAATGTAAGCAATGCCAAAAGGAATAAGCCAAAAGTCATTAAGTCCTTAAAATCAAAATGATTCTTCATAAGCATCACCCCCATTCTTTTTCGAATGAGGTCAAGCCACCCCGCAACACGATTGTTCCATATATACATTCTATCAGATTCTTTTGTTGCCGACAATTCATATTGCAACGTAAAATAGCACCCTGTATCATCGATACACGGTGCTATTCTTTCAATAATATAAATTTCGCAACAATACAATCCCCAAAACCCAGTTCGCTAATAAAGGATTAATGACGTCTATAGACCATTACACGCATCGCGGAGAGCATAGTTGTAAGTGCTAGTCCCATTATAACTAACGTTGGAAAAATATCCCCTCGGTCACCTGTGTTCGGAACCTCTACCTCTTCATATACATTGGTAAATACAAGTTCATCTCCGTCATATTCCACAACTGCAGTTAGGTAGCCTTCCAAACTATCCTCTACGGTTATCCTTACCTCATATATCCTGTCATCGTAGGTGATGTGGTCTAAATTCCCCTTTACTTCGCATACCGTGTAAACATAAGTTCCGGCTGTATCAAATGTAAGTTCATCAAACAATACTGCTCCATTTGCATCATTTGTGACGTTAGAAACAACATTTCCTTCCGCATCCTTTAACTCAAACGTAAATTCTTTTGCCTTTACTTCTCGTCCTTTCAAGACTTTGGCCGCTCCTAGTGTAACAACCGTTTTTTCAGGGCTGTACACATTCTTAAAGGTGATCACATCTTGTTCATTTCCGTCGGCATCGGTACTCTTCCACTTAACCGATAAAGTTCCGTCACCATCGTCGGTTACCTCTGCCGTTACTCGATAAATTGCAGTGTCATAAGTTACACCACCTAACCCTTCATCTACTTCAATGAGGGTGTATTGGTAAATGCCGGGCTTTTTAAATGTGATTCCAGAAAGTTCTATGTTACCATTTCCGTTATTTTTCCCTTCCGAAGCAACTATGCCATTTGCATCTAACATTTGGAAAGAGAATTCCCCTTCTCTCATCTTTCGCCCAATAAGCTCCTTCCTTAACTGTATGGATGCGTCGGTAGGAGAACTCGTAACCTCCTGCACGCTGTAAGTATTCTCAAATGTAAAGTACGTGCTTTGGGACGGATTTACAACTGCCAACAACGTTCCATCGCCGTTATCTGTTACTGTAACGGTAAATGTTTTTTCTATTGCTGGATCATTTGCCACACCTGGCATCTCACCACTTTCTGCAACTGTATAGGTGAATACTGCCGTTCGAGTACCATCCTCGGCCGTTTCAATTCCATCCAAATGCTCCATGGTGAAAATGATTTCGCCGAATGTCACATTTCCTGCCCCATCGTTAACCGTTTTCGTAATTTCCGGCAATGGTGCGCCCTCACTGCCCGTCAAAGTAAATGTATACCTTTTTGTAATGTCTGGCGCATTATCTCCCGATGCCACTGTAAGTACCTTTGTACCGTTTACCGCTATTCGTGCTTCGGCTTCCCCACCGTATTGATTTTTAAACTCTAATCCTTCGCCCTCGCCAGGATAAGAAACTACAATGTCTAAAGTCCCATCACCCTTATCCCTTACGTTCACCACAATATTAAATACCGTGGCTATCCCCTGAACTCCAGCAGGAAGGTCTGCCGACTCTGCTATTTGATACTGGTAGGTATATATGTAATGTCCGTTACTGTCTAACTCCTTTGTCGCCTTATTTGCCGCAACATCTGCGTTCATGCTATCAATGTCATATGGAATAGGATCAAAGATAATCGTTCCATCAGCAGTATTTGTTCCGGTAGAAACCGTGCGATTATCAACAGTATTTCTAACATGGAAAGTAAATTCACCAGCTTTTAACTCTCGTCCAACCAACGTTTTGTGTGCCACGATCCAAACAGCTCCTTCGCCGCCCAGGGTACCCGTAGCATCGTAACCATTCTCGAAGATAACTGTAGCCGTTTCATTGCCTGGATAGGTGTATGTATGTCCGGTACCGTCGCTTCCACTCACCACTGTAGTTACTGTAAGTTTCCCCGCTCCATCGTCTGTAGCAGTAATTGATACCGTGTATATCGTTGCATCATACGTGTATCCGCTTGCACTTCCCCCAATCTCCGTTATCGTATAAGTATATGGGATGCCACTGTCTGCTTGTGTGAACACCATACCGGTAAGCAGTTGCTTCATACTTGTGCTCACGCCATTTTCATCCATAACGGCCGCTTCATTCTTAAATATACTTCCTGTCAAAGGGATTCCTGCCTTATCGGCAGATGCCTGATTCCCCGGCACTATTTTGAATTCAAACTGACGATCTGCCAAGTTATGGCCTGTCAGTTTTTTCACCAAATTTAATCCACCCTCTTCCTCGTAGTTTAGTTCGGCCGTATACTTATTGATAAATGTGCCACCAGTCACCTGCACACTTGCCACCAAACCGCCAGTACCGTTGTCCGTCACAGTCACGACGACACGAGCCTTGTGGGTATCGTACTGTATTCCGGCATTCTCACCCTGTATCTCGGTTACCTCATATTCATAAATGCCAGCCTGACTATATGTAATTTCACCAAAGCCAAAGACTGCGGTATTCTTACCAGCTTCATCCGGTCCGTCTACAACAACTGTATTATTTGCAGGCATTGG
>JBKTKK010000189.1:3289-4432 GCA_047242405.1 Lachnospiraceae bacterium
GTATATCCGCCAGCGCAATGGAACTGCCATCGGCCGCCTTACCACCTTTCGCTTCCATCGCAAAGCGAAAAGCGTCGCCTATCCATTCCTTCCCTGTCAGTTGCTTCGTAAACGAAATATCAGCAGACGTAACCACTGTCTCACTGGCCCTATAGGTGTTCGTAAATGTAGCCACCTTGTCGTCTACAGCCTCTGAAACAGTGCCTCCTGCGTCAGATACGGTTCTTGTCATCGTTGCTATTAATTGGAGCGTCCCATCTCCATTATCGGTTGCTGTAACTACTACGGTGTAACTAGCCTTGGAGTAGCTTACTCCGCCGGCCTCTCCTACCTCCTCTTTAATCGTATAAGTATATTCACCCGGTGCAGTATAAGTAATATTGCCGAATGCCCCATTTGCCACGCCTTGAATTGCATCCGTACCAGAAAGGATCAAGGTAGCACTGCCATCTTGACTACCCTCTGGCATAGGAGCACCGTCCTGTGCGGTCAATGTAAAGATAAAGTTATCCTTTTTTGCCCAAGGTCGACCAGTAAAAGTCTTTGATACTTTAAAGTTTTCGGTACCCTCTAATGTTCCAGCTGTGTTGTAAATATTCGTAAATGTCCGACTTCCCGTTGTGTTTGTCTCTGTGACTATAAGCTCTCCGTTTCTATCGGTCACCGAAAAGGTCATAGTTACTACATGATCATCATATGTCACACCCGGCACCTTATTCTCGTCATCTGGAATAACCTCACAGATACTAATCACGTATGTTCCAGCTTTCGTAAAGATGATGTCTCCAAACAGAACACTACCGTTGGCATCGTTTCCAATGGAAGTTTGAGCAGGTAGCGTAACTCCTCCTTCTGGATTAGCATGGTCCAAGGTAAGTTTAAACCAGAACTCATTAGCCTGAAGCTCCGTTACACGATTGCCGGAAAGGACCTTTTGTACTTGCGGCAGTGTTGTAGTAGTTTCCCTTGGCCTATAGTTGTTATGAAATACGATACCGGTCACATCCGTTTGATCTGGATTCGCCACAAAGGCTCCGTCCACCACGAGGCCCTTTTCGATAAAAGGATTATCAGCGTTAAGGTTACCCAGTAGGTCATCTATGACAGGAATCGTTACCCGATAAACGCTATTATCATAGGCCA
>JBKTKK010000190.1:0-4010 GCA_047242405.1 Lachnospiraceae bacterium
GCTACTACTGGTCCTGAAATCTGGAATGAGACAGATGGAAAGGTAGATATCTTTATTGCTGGTGTTGGTACAGGTGGAACAATTACAGGTGTTGGAGAGTATTTAAAAGAAAAAAATCCTAACGTTCAAATTATTGCAGTGGAACCAGCATCGAGCCCTGTATTATCGGGTGGATTACCAGGTGCCCATAAAATTCAAGGAATCGGTGCCGGTTTTGTGCCTAGTATCTTAAATACAGACATTTATGACGAAATCATTAAGGTATCCAATGAAGATTCTTTTGCAGTAGGAAAACAAATCGCTAGAACGGAAGGTTTTCTTGTAGGAATTTCTTCTGGTGCTGCACTTTATGCGGCAAAGGAAGTAGCGAAGAGACCAGAAAATAAGGGTAAGACTATTGTAGCGCTATTACCAGATTCTGGTGATCGTTATTTATCCACCCCATTATTTACAGAGGAATAAGTTTATGACGTTACAGCAACTTCGCTATGTCCTTGTTGTTGCTGATTGCCGTTCCATGAATAAGGCTGCGCAAGAGTTATATCTTTCGCAGCCTAGTCTGTCTTCTGCGATAAAAGATTTGGAAGAGGAAATAGGTATTCGTATCTTTTACCGCACGAATCGGGGATCACTGTTACGACAGAAGGCAACGAATTTTTAGGTTATGCCAGACAGTTGATGGAACAATATCGGTTAATTGATGACAAGTATATAGAGAAAAGAACGATGAAAAAAAAGTTTTCGGTCTCCATGCAACATTACTCCTTTGCAGTTAATGCATTTGTAGAACTCGTAAAAAAATTTGGAATGGATGAATATGAGTTTGCCGTACATGAAACGAAAACGTTTGAAATCATTGAAAATGTGCGGGATTTCAACAGTGAAATTGGTGTTTTGTATAAAAATTCCTTTAATGAAAAAGTGTTGAATAAAATTTTGGCAGAAAATGAATTAGAATTTGCAGAGTTATTTGATTGCAACGTTTATGTATATTTGTGGAAGGGAAATCCTTTGGCTACGAAGGAGTGGCTAACAATGGAGGATTTAGAGCATTATCCGTGTCTAACCTTCGAACAGGGGAAAAACAATTCTTTTTATTTAGCGGAAGAAGTATTGTCAACGTATCAGTATAAAAAAATTATTAAGGCCGATGATCGAGCAACTTTTTTAAACCTTATGAAAGGGTTGAATGCGTATACGTTATGCTCTGGCATTATATGTGAGGATTTAAACGGAAACGATTATGCTGCAATTCCGCTTAAAGTAGACGAAAAAATGTCAATAGGTTATATTAAGCGAATTGGATTGCCGCTTTCTAGTATAGGAGAGATGTACATAGATGAGTTAAAAAAGTACAAAGATGATATACTGTAAGGTTCCATTCAATTGGAAGGGAAAAAGTCGTGTACCCATAAAAAAAATTACATTTGCTAGGGTAGTATGCTAAGAATTACAAATACTACAATTGGAGGTGATTTTTTTGAATCATTTAGGGACACAAGCAAGCCCTTATTTATTACAACATGCCAATAATCCAGTTGACTGGTATCCATGGTGTGAAGAAGCATTTCAACGGGCACAAAGGGAAAATAAACCAATCTTTTTAAGCATCGGTTACAGTACCTGTCATTGGTGTCATGTCATGGCCCATGAAAGTTTTGAAGATGTACGTATTGCAGATATCTTAAATAAATATTATATATCCATAAAGGTGGATAAAGAAGAGAGACCAGATATTGATAGCATTTATATGTCGTTTTGCCAAGCCTTTACTGGCAGCGGCGGTTGGCCACTTAGTATATTTATGACGTCGGATCAAAAGCCGTTTTATGCAGGAACTTACTTTCCGAAAAAAGCACATTATGGTATGGTAGGATTTGAGGAATTGCTAATCTCAATTGCGACAAAGTGGAGAGAAAATAAGAAATACATTATAGACTCTGCCCAGGATATGGTAAGGCGGTTACAAAGGGAGTGGGAATATACTGGGGAAATCGATGAAACATTGACAAGGCGAGCACTTAGCCAGTTGAAAGGCAGTTTTGATAAAGTTTATGGCGGATTTGGTTCTGCGCCCAAGTTTCCTACTCCACATAATCTCATGTATTTACTGCACGAATATCAATTGAGCAAAGATGAAGAAATTCTGGATATTGTGGAAAAAACTTTAATGCAAATGTACCGAGGTGGAATATTTGATCATATTGGATATGGATTTTCTAGGTACTCAACGGACCAGTATTTTCTAGTTCCTCATTTTGAGAAAATGCTTTATGACAATGCACTTCTACTATTCACGTATGCCAACGCTTATGCAGTTACAAAAAAAGAGGTATATAAAGAAATAGGAGAAAAAATAGCAACCTATGTTAAAAGAGAAATGACAAGTCCCGATTATGGATTTTATTCGGCGCAGGATGCAGATAGTGAAGGCGTGGAAGGAAAGTACTATGTATTTGACTATGATGAAACGATAAAAGTACTAGGCAGAGAAAATGGCATTAAATTTAATGAATATTATGGAATAACGAGAGAGGGAAATTTTGAGGGTAAAAATATCCCCAATCTATTGAGAAATGAAAGCACGGAAAGTCTAATAGAATTTATTCCAAAGTTATATGAATACCGTAAATTACGAGCAAAACTTCATTTGGACGATAAAATTTTAACGTCTTGGAATTCCCTTATGATTGCTGCGTTTGCTTATTTTGCACAAGTAACAAAAAACGATCAATATTTGGATGTGGCAAAAAAAGCAAAAAGTTTTATTGTGCGGAATTTATTGGAGGATGGTGTCTTATATGTTGGATGCCGTAATGGAATAAAATTTAGCAAAGGTTTTTTGGATGATTATGCATTTTATATATTTGCGTTGATACGCTTATATGAAGCATCTTATGAAGAAGCCCTTTTAAAAAAAGCTGAGATATTAATGAAACAAGTTATTATGGAATTTTTCGATCATGAAAATGGTGGATTTTATTTGTACGGAAAAGACAATGAACAGCTTATATTAACACCGAAGGAATCTTATGATGGTGCAATACCAAGTGGAAATTCTGTCATGGCATATAACCTCGTTATGTTAAACTATTTATTAAAGAATCAAGAACTTGATTCCATTATAGAAAAACAGCTCGCCTTCTTATCAGCAGAAGCAGACGGTTATCCAGCTGGTTTTAGTTTCTTTTTATTAGCCTTGTCCTATTATAGTAATCCACCGAAACAAATAACTGTTGTATTAAAGCAATCCAGTGACTTAGAAGAAATAAAAAGGAAATTGCCCGATGATGCAATTATATCCGTCCTATTTGAGGAAACGGAGTTGTATCCAATATGCAATAACCAAACAACTTTTTATGTCTGCGACCACCATAGCTGCAAACCACCGTCCAATGAGTGGAACAATATAGAGTAATATGCAAGAACGGAAAAGACGAGATTAAAATAATCTCGTCTTTTTGTGCTATTTTCTTGTTCTTGACAAGAAAACTTGGCAGATGTATAATTGTTCTTGACAAGAAAACTTGGCAGTTAAACGAATCAAGTAAATGCGATGCGTATTACACAGGGAGGGTTTATGAATCGAGATGAAATATTAGAAAAAAGTAGGAAAGAGAATCGAGATGAAGGGATAGAATGTGCAGTTACGAAGGGGAGAGAATGGGGATATGTGATAGCGTGCCTTATATGCGTATTTGTAGGTGTGTTCGATCTATATTGTGCCAATGATTCGAGAGCTTTTTGGGCTGTAACTGCAATTTTTATGGGGTTTCTTGCCACAGAAGGTTGGTCCAGGTATCGGTTTGAAAAGAAATGGCTGTCTCTAATCAATACAGTCGTACTTTTTATCGGCTGTATATTAGCCCTTTTAAATTATGTATTTAAAACAATGGGAATTAAATTATGAAAGAAGAACTAGTACTAAAAAATCGTTTAAAAGAAGTACGAGCGGAAAGATTTCTATCACAGAATGATCTGGCAAAGATGGTGGGCGTTTCTAGAAATAC
>JBKTKK010000190.1:4020-4431 GCA_047242405.1 Lachnospiraceae bacterium
GCTCAATCGAGACAGGACAATTCAACCCAACCGCAAAATTGGCGTTGATAATATGCATTGCTTTAGATAAAAAATTTGAAGACCTGTTTTATTTTTAAACAAATTATAATGAATTTCGGTTATCTTTCTATAAGTTCTAAAATGCCAGTACGGCCTTATTATGGGCTGATCTGGCATTTTGTATTTTTCTGGATTTTTCTTAGAGCTTCTTAAATTCGGTTATTTTTGATATTTAATAGCGGTGGTTCTGGGCGTAGGAAGAATAATTGAGGATACCGTTCCTTTTTCTATTGACATAGTTCCTTTATTCGTGTAAAGTAAGTAGTCCGGTATTTTTGGAAAGCAAAAAAAGTATATTCCTACGAAAGAAGCCATCAACTATGTCATTGATATGGTTCGCTCTGAACTGTT
>JBKTKK010000191.1:0-4417 GCA_047242405.1 Lachnospiraceae bacterium
ATCATTTCTTTGAATTTCCATGTAGTGTCCACATGTAAAAATGGAAATGGCGGCTTCTCCGGATAAAATGCTTTCATTGCCAAATGGAGCATGACTGAACTGTCTTTACCAATGGAATAAAGCATCACTGGCTTTTCACATTCAGCTGCCACTTCCCTTATAATATAAATTGCTTCTGCTTCTAACTCGTCTAAATGAGATAAATCACCCATTCTCTATTCCTCCTATCATATCTAGTATTTGTTTGCATCTTTTTTATTTACTTCAATTACCTCTCGGTTTCCGGATAAATCCGTAACCTGCCAAGCACATAGTTCCCCATTATCAGATACGGAAAGTGTACTTCCCCTTCCACCAATATCAGCACCTAGATAAAAGCTAATTGCCTGAAACTTGCATTCCTTTAAGCAAGAAGTACATCCCCAACAATCTCGTACATGCCAAATGGCTGCTTTTCCATCTTTCTCTTTTTTAATTAAATTCCCAGGACAGGCCTCTATACAAAGCCCACACCCAACACATTCTGATTTATAAATCTCTATGCTCATATTGTGTTCCTCACTCAATTTTGTTTTTCTTCCCAATGCACGATTCTTAAAAATGTTCTAATTCCCAGTCCCATAAGATCATATCAATTCCCGTAAAATAATATCTACCTTTCCATTCTTAGATCTTGAATTTACATACTTTTCAAATTCCACACTTTTTTCTGGATAATCCATGTTTTCTGCAAAGCTATGCCATCTTGTTTCTTTTCTAGCTAGCAAATGGGCGATTACGACACGACAGACGAGCAATCGCTCCCTTACTTCGTAAATTCGAAGTAAATCATCCATATTTTCTGCAGCTAGTTGTGTTATTTGTTCTAGCAAAAAACCGATTTTTTCATCTGCCTGTTTAAGCCTTGCCTCATTGTATTGATAATCGGTTCCAATTCCCCCTGCATACTGATCCATGACCTTCTGCATCGCTTCCTCTAATTGCTCCACATCTAACAAAGAATTGGAATTGGAAAGATAAGTTTCATATTCTAATCTCTTTTCTTCGCTTTTACCCTTCTTATGTATTTCGATTCGTTGCACATCTGGCTCCTCACTGATGTAGCTTATGACCGACTGTGCTGCAATTTCTCCTTCTGCCAATGCTCCTGTAACATATTTCTGTGGACATCCACCAGCCACATCACCTGCTGCAAAAAGTCCCTGGATTGTAGTCTGTCTGTTATTATCGACCCAGTACCCACTCGCTGTATGGCCGCCAACGATATAGGGCTCTGTACCTTCAATTTCCACATTTTGCTTTGATGGACCTTTTCCTGCTTCGAGCCATTTTAATGTCTGACTAGGTGCCATATTTAAATATGCCTTGTATAAATCCTGCTCCTTTTCTTTCGAAATTGAGTCTGTTTTTAAATAACAAGGTCCTCTGCCTTCTCTATTTTCAGTAACTGTTCCGTATAATCGCTGTGATGTTGTAATTCCATATTTTGTCTCGTAGATTTCACCCTTAGAATTTATCTGTTTTGCTGCCACCCCTTGCGCAATTGTTCCAGTTGGGGCAATTGTATCCTTACAACGAAGTGCAATAAACCGCATTTCAAACGTTGTCATCTCTGCTCCAGCCAAAATTCCCATTGCATAACCAGCCCCTGTGTTAAAAGGGGGATACCACATCTTATGTCTAGAAAAGCCTGGATTGTTGGGACGGTATAAGCCAGCTGCTCCGCCCGTTGCAACAATTATGGCTTTTGCTCGAATTTCGTAAAGAATTGGCTCGTTTACATCAAATCCATAAGCGCCACAAGCCACACCATCTTCAATCCTGTAGTCTGTAATATTAACATGATTGAGCACCCTTACATTTTTTTGCGATTGCGCCGCCTTCGCTAAAATAAGCTTAATATTCTCTCCATTTATCTTTATATTACGATTTCCCCTTGTTACATATTTTCCATTTTCATCTTTCAGAATGATCAATCCCAGCTGCTCCATTGTCTCTGTGACATGGTTTAGACGCTTAGACATAGACAGTAACAAATCTTCCCTTACGATTCCCTCTGCGTCCTTTTTTGCATAATCAACATAATCTTGTGGAACCCTTCCATCAACAATATAAGCATTAATCGCATTTACTCCAGCTGCCAGACATCCACTTCGCTTAATATTGGCTTTTTCAACAAGTAAAACATTAAGCTCCGATTCTTTTCCTAATGTAAATGCTGCAAAACACCCTGCTGTTCCTCCACCAATAATAAGTACATTCAAAATTCTTGTTTCCACTGCCAAAACTATGACCTCCTTTAAATTTACAAATAAATATATTCACGCAAAGGAACATACTGCAACTTGCCGCAAACGATGTTCCCTTTAGATAATCACCGATTCCTCCGTCTCAATGTTTAAATTACCAACGATCTGGATTTCCTCATCCTCCCTAAATGTATAGGCACGATAGATAAAAACGTGAACCCGTTCCCCTTCATGAATGGGTTCTTCCTCAATCCGTCTACTTCCTTGTAATAAAACACCATGTATTCTCACCCAAATTTCTACTTCTTTCCCGCGGAAGAGAACTCTTTCTACGACGCCTTCCTCTACCGATGAAGTGGACTTGATCTTTTCGCTCAATTTGGTAATGCTCACGTATTCCGGTCTTATAACTGCACAAATGGAACGATCCAAATTGTTAAATCCTTTAAAGCTGCTTATATTTGTAATTCTAGTTGGATTCCCCATAAACTCTGCTACAAAGGCTGTCTTTGGCTTCCGATAGATTTCCATCGGTGTTCCGATCTGTTCAATCCTCCCTTTGTTTGTAATAATGATTTCATCTGCAACTTCAATTGCCTCATCCTGATCATGGGTAACAAAAATGCTCGTAATTCCAACCTTGCTAATCATCTCCCGAAGCCAACTTCTTAATTCCTGCCTTACTTTCGCATCAATTGCTGCAAATGGTTCATCTAAAAGTAATAATTCTGGATTTGGAGCAAGCGCCCTTGCAAAGGCAACTCTTTGACGCTGTCCCCCGGACAATTGGTTTGGATAACGCCTTTCTAAACCCTCTAAATTCACCAGCTCAATTAGTTCATCCACTCTTCTCTTAATATCTGCTTTCTTCCACTTGCTCACCTTCAGTCCAAATGCAATGTTTTCATACACAGTCTTATAGCGAAACAGGGCATAGTTTTGAAAGACAAACCCAATTCCCCGTTTGCTGGGCAAAATATCATTAACGACTCGGCCATCCAAGATTATATCTCCGGAATCAGCCGTTTCTAAACCTGCAATCATTCGAAGTATCGTTGTCTTTCCACTTCCACTTGGTCCAAGCAGAGCAATTAAATTACCCTTTTCAATCCCAAAATTGACGTCACTGGATGCTTTAAAATTTTCAAATGATTTATTAATCCCCTTTAATTCTATATAGTTGTTACTTTGTTCTGGCATTTTTATCTCCTTTACGCTTCCGATTTTCCTTTCTGTTCCAACACACTGCGAAGTATCAGAATAACAACTGCCATTAATACTAAAATAGCAGATACCGCAAATGCCCCGGTAAAATCATACCCTTGATATAATAGTTCAATATATAATGGCATCGTATTGGTCTTTCCACTTAGATGACCGGAAAGTACAGATACTGCACCGAATTCTCCCATAGCTCTTGCACTACAAAGTACAATTCCATAAAGCAATGCCCATTTGATATGTGGAAATGTAATCTCTCGAAAAATAGTAAAACCTCTTGCTCCCATTAAAGCCGCCGCTTCCTCCTCATCTGTCCCCTGGGCGGTCAATACAGGAATGATACTTCGAGAAACAAAAGGAAATGTTACAAAGATGGTTGCCAGTACGATACCGGGAACTGCAAAAATAATCTTTATCCCCGCTTCTTGCAAAAACGGATACAAAATACTTTGTCTTCCAAAGGTCAGCACATAAATTAAACCTGCGATAATCGGGGATACCGTTAGTGGCAAATCAATCAAAGTCGAAATAACCTTCTTCCCCTTAAACGCAAACCGTGTAATACACCATGCTGCAAATATTCCAAAGAATGTATTAAAAATAACCGTAATAACCGTCACCTTTAACGTAAGGGCAATTGCTTTTAATGCATATACATCAGTTACTGCATCCAAAAACACTTGAATACCACCTTGAAATGCGGTAATAAGAACATAACAGAGGGGTAAAATGAGCATGATAACAAGAAAAACCGTACTAATTCCAATCAAAATCCTTTTTAATAATCCAGAATCTTTTTTTATATCCATGTGATTTCTCCATCCTCTCTCTGTTATGCAATACCACTGGCAATTTTAGAAGTTCGACTCTGGATAACTGCATTGAAAAATAGAATTACAAAGGCTGCTAGCAACATGACAAGGGCAATGGATGTCGCACTTGCATAA
>JBKTKK010000192.1:0-4411 GCA_047242405.1 Lachnospiraceae bacterium
ACGTTAGGTCTTGTTACATTCTGGTTTACAAGAGAAGATGCAATTTGGATTGTTCCATTTATAGTTGTCGTTACCATAATTGCATCGATAATGATACTTTTTGCGAAGCCAAGAAATTGGAAAATGGCGCGAAATAAGATTGCGTTATTCTTCGTTCCATGCATAGGGATTCTTTTTTTTACCATCGTCATTTCTTCCATAAACTTTATGGTTTACGGTGTGTACATGACAAATGAACTAAATGAAGGTAATTTCCCAAAAGCACTACAGGCAATGTATTCAGTAAAGGACGATACACCCGTACCTTATGTTAGCGTATCAAGAAATAAGTTAGAAAAATTATATGAGGTTAGTCCCACGTTGCATTCGATAAAGGATACTTTCGATCAAAGGTATACGTTTTGGTCTGCATGCGGAAGAAACCAAAATAATGGGGAAATAGAAGATGGTTGGTTTTTTTGGGCATTACGAGAATCCGCTCAAATAGAGGGGTACCACATAGATGCAAAAACAGCCCAAATATTTTATGGGAGTATTTATGATGAAATTATGCAGGCGATAAATAACAATCAATTAGAGACACAGCCAACAATGCCTTCTGCGCTAATGTCCCCATGGAGAAAAGGATATATGCCTAAAATATTAGAAACAATGGGAGAAGAGATAAGATATATTACTTCCTTTGATAAAATAACGACAGAGTTAACGCCGAGTGTCTCCAATGATCAAGTGGAAACGGATTATTTTGAAGGGCTTACAAATAATAAAGCAATTGATTCAGAAACAGAAAAGCAGATTTGGACAGTTAGGTATAGACAAAGATATGTAGATAGATTAAACTTTATTACGAAGATTTATCAAATCACAGGGACTTTCGCAGCAGTTGCAGGCGTACTATCCTATATGATCATTACAGTATTTTATATAGTTGGAATAAGAAAACGTGATTATAAATATCAAGATACGTGGTTAATACTAACGGGTATATTAGGAAGCTTTCTTGTTTTAATTGGTGGAGTGGCGTATAGTCATGTATCGGCCTTCCCAAGTATTTTCTATCCATATTTAGCAGGTGCGTATCCTCTTGTTATTGCTTTTTGGACAATCGCTGTGGCAAAATTGGTAGATAATTTGAAAAAGAGGTGAATGAATGTTAGAACAAGAATTTTTACAGGTACTAAATAAAGGGTTGGTTGAAATAATAATTAGCAATCCTAGGGAAAAGGGGGAAGTTCAAAAAATAAAATTGCGCCCCGTTTTAATAAAAAATGAATTGTGTTTTCAATCAGAAGAGTTTCGAGGCACACAAGTTTTCCATGGGAATTTAGATAAAGAACATGCATGCCAATACTTATTACAGAAGATGGAAGGTTTTAGACAGGCACAGTTGAAAACGGAATCAGGTGAGTCAACCATTTTGGTAAGTAAAAAAGGAAAAGTGACAGTAACTCGAAATAAAAAGGTTTTACCGGCAAAGAAGAATGACCTTTCCCATAATCGTAAAAAGCAATATTTATTGAAAGAAGGGATTGCAGTCCCATTTTTAGTGGATCTTGGTGTAATGACCGAAGAGGGAAAGGTTGTTAAGTCGAAATACGATAAGTATAGACAAATAAACCGGTTTGTAGAGTTTATTGATGATATACTTCCACAGTTGGACAAAAATCGTAAGTTAACGATTATTGATTTCGGTTGTGGAAAATCATACTTGACATTTGCCTTATATTACTATCTAAAGGTAGTAAATCAATATGACATACAAGTAATTGGCTTAGACTTAAAAAAAGATGTAATATCCCATTGTAATCAGCTAAGTGACAAATACGGCTATGATGGTTTGAAATTCTTGCATGGTGATATTGCGACTTTTGATGGGGTAACGAAGGTGGATATGGTTGTTACGCTACATGCCTGTGATACCGCTACAGATTTTGCCTTATTTAAGGCAATGCAGTGGGGAGCAGACGTGATTTTATCGGTTCCATGCTGTCAACATGAATGGAATAAACAACTGGAAAATGAGTTACTTTCTCCGGTATTCCAATATGGACTGATAAAAGAAAGAGTTGCAGCTCTTTATACCGATGCAATTCGTGCAGAAATATTAGAAAACGCAGGATATCGTACGCAAATTCTAGAATTTATTGATATAGAACATACCCCGAAAAATATTCTTATCCGAGCTGTCAAACAGGGAAAGAAGAAGGAGAATGAAGAGGAGATTGAAAAGATCTTGGAATTTTTCCATGTAGATCCAACGTTATGGCGCCTGGTTCAAAAGAAACAATGAGAAAGAAGGCATTGCAAGGCTTGACAGGCTGATGTATAATTATAAAATACTTATGGTATTTTTAAAATATTGTAAGGTTTATTACATGAAATTATCGAAATTTCATGATAGACTAAGGATGATAAATATACAAAACTAGATAAAAAGTCGGAGGCTTGAACTTGGAAAATAGTAAATCAAATTTTGTAAGAATGCTTGATGAAATATGGAAGGAAGAAGAGATTACATCCAGGTCATTTTCTTATGACTGGGCTTTTCGTCTAGAGAAAAATGGAAAATCCGGCTATATTTTAGGTTATCAGTTTGGATTAAATAGTGCAGTTGCACAGGCTATTTGTTCAGATAAAAGTGTTGCTAGCGAAATTATGAAGGAACATGGAATTTCCAATGTACCACATCATTGTATTATGTCCCCTCCTATGTCCCAATTTATCGGCGGAGATGGTAGCTGGCAAGAAATGCTATCATTATTAGAACAGTATAAAGTAATCGTATGTAAGGATAACAAAGGGACGGGAGGAAAATTAGTTTTTCGAGTAGCCAATAGACGACAGTTAGAACAGGCGGCTTATGATATTTTCGCCAATTCTGATTATATGGCTATTTCACCGTTTCAAGATATAAAAGAAGAATACCGTGTGATTGTTTTAGATGGAAAGGTAAAGCTTGTTTTTTCGAAAGTACGTAGTTTTTTAACGGGAGACGGCAGTTCAACGATTTTAAAGTTGTATGGGAACTATTTGGCTACAGCGGAAAAACCAATGCAGTGTGTTATTGCTGATAAGGATGCAAATAGCGTTCTAAAGGAAGGCGAAATCTTTCACCTGAATTGGAAACATAATCTTGGACAAGGAGCGGGTGCCAATCTATTATCAAGTGGATTCAAATATGAAGAATTATCAAAGCTTGCATGTGAAGCTGCAAAATTATTAAAGGTACGTTTTGGTTCTATCGATATTATTGATACGGAGCAAGGTATGCAGGTCCTTGAAGTGAATACAGGGGTTATGATGGAACACTTCGCTGGCCTTAATAAGTATAACTATGAGCTAGCAAAACATATCTATAAAGAAGCAATTTTGAAAATGTTGTCAGAATAAGCGAAACATTGTCAAATAATTAGCACTTGATTTTTCGTAAGATTCTAGGTATCATTGAGGTAAATGTTTAGGAGGTCACGGAATGATTGATTTTGAAGAAGAATTGGCTAAGTTTAAACCGAGCCTTGAGATAGACCAGGCAGATGATGCTGCTTTAAGTGATAAGATGACAGATATGACAGATATCATGCTGGAATTGATGGAAGAAATGAAGCGGAATACGAGATAGCTATCAACATGGAGGAAAGCATGAAGTGTTATAATTGTAAAGCAAAATTATCGGAAATGGATAGCTGCCCCAAATGTGGGACCGATGTAAGGTTATATAAAAAAATAGTTTATACATCAAACCGTTACTACAATTCTGCACTTATGCGTGCAAAAGGTAGGGATTTATCTGGTGCAGCAGAAGATTTAAGGGTATGTTTGCAGTTAAACAAACATCATATAGCAGCTAGAAATTTACTAGGATTAATTTACTATGAAACTGGTGAGGCGGCTGCAGCATTAAAAGAATGGATTACAAGTAAGAATTTAAAATACAGAAATAATATTGCAGATCAATATATTCAGGATTTGCGTGAGAATAAAAATACGTTAGATAGTTTTGATCACACCATTAGAAAATTTAATCAAGCTTTAGAGTATGCGCAAAGTGGATCAAAAGATATGGCGATTATACAGTTAAAGAAAGTGATTTCTGTGAATCACCGTATGATTAAGGCATACGAATTATTAGCCTTGTTATATATTGATTCCCATGAGTATAAAAAGGCAGAGGCTGTACTTAATCGATGTTTAGAAATTGACAGTGGTAATGTATGCGCATTGTCTTATAAAAAAGAACTAAAAAGAATTGAAAAAAATTATAAAGATCCAAACAAGAGAGAAGTAGTCGGGGATTCGGAGCGGGAAGAAGTCATTATTCCGGTAAAACTCCGCGATTTTGGAAGTTACTTAACTTCTTCTCTTTATATTTTAATTGGTGTAATCTTAGCAGCCGGTTTAATCTATTATGTAG
>JBKTKK010000193.1:0-4376 GCA_047242405.1 Lachnospiraceae bacterium
TGGTACCATTGCCACTGTTTTATTGGCAACAAGAATCTCAAAACCAATGCGAGACTTAGTTGCGAGACTTAAGCAAAAAGAAGGTTTAAATTTTACCGCTAATAAAAATGAATTAGCCTTTATCGATTCTGCATTCCGTGAAATTCAGGAACAAGAGGATAGTCTATACAAAATGTTACACGATAGGGAGAAGGATTCGAAAGGGTTAATTGTAAGGAAACTATTAAATGGAGAAATTGATCAAGAGGATGAAAGGGAAATAAAACAAGTATTTCCTTATTCAAAATATATGGTATGTATTATTGCAATCGATCGAAACACCAAATATCGGGAACAAATGAATGCGGAAACAAGAAGTTATCATAGATACATACTAAATACCTTATGTGAAGAGGTATTTCAAGATGGTATTAAGGCAGAATGTACTAGAATGAGTCCTGGAAAACAAGCAGTTATAATTAATGGAGATCACTTCGATAAGGCAGAAATATGTAAGAAAATCACATTGGGGTTGGAGGATATAAGAAAGAGATGCAAAGAAATCTTTGGTCACACCGTTACAATAGGTGTGAGTTGTTCCCATGAGGGATATCCAAATATAAAAGATTGCGTATTTGAAGCTTCTGAGGCGATTAAAATGCGTCTATTAAAAGGCGGCAACTGCGTCATATCCTATAAAGTACCAGAGTCGGATATGAAGAAATATTTTTATCCATATAATAGTGAAAAGAAAATATTAAATTATATAAATACCTGTGATTTAGAGGATATACGAAATGAATTAAAAGTAATTCATGAGGAAATCTTGATTAGCCAGGAAGAGGTTACTTATGAGAATATAATGCTTATTTACAACCAATTGATTTGTTCGACTCTAAAATATATGACAGAGCATAATATTAACACGGGAAAAGCGTTTATCGATGCAAATAAGATTTATTCTGATATGATGTCCTTGGATACACTGAATGAGATTGAGGAATATATGGTAGAATTTTACGAAATCATCTTATCCTGTATGACCTTGGAATCGGATAGCAATGAGAAAAAGTATGGTGATCAAATACTAGAATATATCAACAAACATTACAAAGAAGATATTATGTTTGAAGAGATGGCAGATGAAATTGGAATCAGTTATTCTTATATGCGTAAACTTGTTAAGAACATTACAGGTAAAAGTTTAATTGACTACATAAATATACTGCGTATCGAAGAGGTAAAGCGATTGCTTTTATATTCCGATATGAGCATCACGCAAATTGCCTTGGAAGTTGGTTACCGAAATGTACAAAGTGTGAATCGTTTCTTTAAGAAGTATGAGGGAATTTCACCAAGTGAATACAAAAGTGTAAGTCATTAAGAATTATAAAAGACTATATGCAAAATGCCCATAAAACGAAAGTATATACGAAGTTTTATGGGCGTTATTTTTGCTAATCAGTATCATTTTTAATACAAAAATCTTTCTTTCAGTATCTATTTTTAAGTTAATATGCCATAATAAAATGTGAAATAGTAATCGTTGGTGGTTGAAAATGCCTTAAAATAAGGATTTTTATGTGTATCAAAAGTGAATGTATGTATCAAAATTGATTATTTACAAATAGTCTAATATGGTATATAGTGACATCACAGCAAGCGACATGCAGAATGCACAAAATGAAAATAAGGAGGAATAAAAAATTATGAAAACTGCCAAGAATAAAAATCAGGTTGTGGCAGTACCGAAATCGAAAGGTTTTGGTTACTATTTAAGAAGAGATTGGCAATTATATGTGCTACTAGCACTTCCATTAATATTTACTTTAGTGTTTAAGTATGCGCCAATGTTTGGTTTGGTAATTTCATTTAAAGACTACAAAATTGCAAAAGGTTTTTTAGATAGCGATTGGGTAGGGTTCGATATTTTCAGGCAGGTATTTTCCAATAGAGATTTCGGTAGGGCACTTCGCAATACATTATTACTAAATGTGTTGGATTTAATCTTTGGATTTCCAATGCCGATTATCTTAGCCCTCATATTAAATGAGATAAAAAACAAATATTTTAAGAAGGTGACACAAACCTTACTTTATTTACCACACTTTCTTTCATGGGTTATTATCGGGGCAATCGCATACCAGTTATTCAGCCAAGAATCTGGTATTGTAAATAACTTAATTGAAGCAGCAGGAGGAGAGCGTATCCCATTCCTTCAAGAAGACTTCCATTGGTTAGTAACCTACGTTCTAGTTGGTGTTTGGCAAACAATGGGATGGGGCACAATTATTTACTTAGCAGCCATTACAAGTGTAAATACTGAATTATATGAGGCTGCGACCGTAGATGGAGCAGGAAGATGGAAACAATGTTTACATATTACGTTACCATGTATTAGAAGTACGATTGTTACGTTACTTATTATGAACTTAGGTAAAGTTATGGGTGGTTCTTTCGAACGTATTGTCGCTATGCAGAATAAGGCAACTACAGAATTTACTACAACGATACCGGTGTTAGTATATCGCTGGGGTATTGAAGGTGGTAAATATAGCCGAGCAACGGCTCTTGGTTTATTCCAATCTATCATTGGTCTAATTCTAGTACTGGCTTCCGATTTTATTGCGAAGAGACTAGGTGAGGACGGATTAATATAAGAAGGAGGAAATAAAATGAGTTCAACAACGATCAAAATGCATAGAAAAGAATGGACAAAATCAAGAGTGAAGAACTTAATTATTGACATTCTATTAGGAACTATATTAATCGTAACTTGTTTAACTTGTATAATTCCATTTATCCACGTAGCGGCAAAATCACTAAGTGCAGATGCATATGTTATTGCTAAAAAAGTATTTCTTTTACCAAAGGGATTTACATTAGAGGCGTATAAGAAAATTTTCGCAGATTCAAGTATATTAAGATCCATGTACGTCTCCGTTGTTATGACAGTATTATTTACAATACTTGGTATGATTATAACAATTTGTGCAGCATACCCATTATCTAGAAAACGTTTAAAAGGAAGAACCTTTTTATCTTTCCTATTTATGTTCACGATGTATTTTGCAGGAGGAATTATTCCGGATTACCTATTAATGAATTCACTACATATGCTAGATACGTGGGCAAGTTTGATTTTGCCATTGGCCTTTAGTGCGTATAACCTATTAATTATGAAGAACTCTTTAACGAGTAGTATACCAGATAGTTTGGAAGAATCTGCCCTTATTGATGGTGCAAGCCAATTTCGAATTCTTTGGAATATCGTTATTCCACTATCAAAACCAATTATCGCGACCTTATCATTATTCTACGCGGTAGGTAGATGGAATTCATACCAGGATGCTATGTTTTACATAAAGCAGAATACAGATTTAAGACCGTTGCAGTTAAAGTTATATTATTTAATTGTACAGGCATCAGAAAGTTTACAAAATGAAATTCAAAGTGTAACAATATCAAATCCAGAGGTAATTAAATCAGCCTGTGTTATGTTTGCAACTGTTCCAATTATTATTATCTACCCATTTATACAAAAGTATTTTGTACAAGGAACAATGATTGGTGCAGTAAAAGGATGATTTGGAACATTTCGTATATTGTCAAGTAGAACTTGATTAATATAAATAACTTATTTAAAATAGGAGGAATATTTTTTATGAGAAAAAATTTTAAGCGTGTAGCGGCATTATCATTAGCTTGTACAATGGTAGCAGGTAGTTTGATTGGCTGTGGTCAGAAGGCAAGCACGGATCCGACAGAGGGGGGAGACACAACTGCAGCAGCACAAACAGATTCAAACGGCGGGGATACAACTGCAGCTGCTTCAAATGGCGATTATAAGGATTATTCGAAAGGATTTGATGAAAATGTAACAATTCAAATTCCTGTATATGACCGTGCTTTTGAGGGATGGAACCCAACGGATAACTACTATACAAAGTGGATTCAGGAACAATTTGGAGATAAGTATAATGTTACAGTTAAATTTGTAGCAATTCAAAGATCGAATGAAGTAAGCGATTATACGCAGATGCTTGCATCTCACAAAGCTCCAAATATTATTTACCACTATGATATGCCACAGGCCCTTGCATATTATAATGAAGGCGTTATGCAGGAACTTGATTATGATGAAATCGAGTACTATGCGCCTACATACTGGGAAAACATAGGAGAAACGGTTCAGCAATATGGTGCTGTAGATGGAGAAAATGTGTTCTTCTTCGCAGAAAGACCAGACGCATATAACTGGGTAACATTAATTAGAAAAGACTGGATGGATCAAGTTGGTGTTAAAATGGAAGACTTAACATCCCTCGAAAAATATAACGAAATGCTTGAAAAATGGAAAGAAGCAGGCTTAGGTTCAGCTGGAGGAAATTTAATTA
>JBKTKK010000194.1:0-4336 GCA_047242405.1 Lachnospiraceae bacterium
CTTATATCCGTTATATATTGCACTGTCGATGCGAACTCCTTTTCCACCAGGGAAATGGATATTATTAATACAACCAGGACAAGGCATAAAATTCTTTTCTGGATTTTCTGCATTAATACGACATTCAATGGCATGACCAACAATTTTCACAGCTTCCTGCTTAATTTCCAAAGGTAGGCCAGCTGCTATCTTTATTTGTTCTTTAATTAGATCGATGCCCGTAACCGCTTCTGTCACCCCGTGTTCTACCTGGATTCGGGTATTCATTTCCATAAAGTAAAATTCATTGTTTTTATCCAGTAAAAATTCGATTGTTCCAGCGCTTACATAACCGGCCGCCTTTGCTGCTTTTACCGCTGCTTCCCCCATTTTCTGACGTAGTTCTTCCGATAGTGCCGGAGAAGGGGATTCTTCAATCAATTTCTGATGTCGTCTTTGAATGGAACAATCTCTTTCCCCTAAATGTATAACATTTCCATATTCATCTGCTAAAATTTGAAATTCTATATGTCTTGGACCTTCAATGTATTTTTCGATATACATCGAATTATCGGAAAAGGAATTGATGGATTCTCTTTGGGCATTTTGAAAATTTGCTTGGAACGCTTCTCTATTTTCTACAATGCGCATTCCTTTCCCTCCGCCGCCACTTGCAGCTTTTACAATAACTGGATATCCAATTTCTTCCGCAATTTCAATTCCATCTTGCCAGCGATACACAGGCTCCTTACTACCTGGAACAATTGGTACCCCCGCGTTTTTCATCGTATTGCGGGCTTCTGATTTATTTCCCATCTTATTAATAATCGCAGCGTTGGGACCTATGAACTTAATATTACATTTTTCACATAAGGTCTCAAATTTACTATTCTCTGATAGAAAACCGAACCCTGGATGGATGGCATCTGCCTTAAGCGCAACGGTTGCACTTAAAATACTCTCCATATTTAAATAACTTTCGGTGCTAGATGCAGGGCCAATACAGATTGCCTCATCGGCCAGCATCGTATGGAGCGCATCTTTATCTGCCTCTGAATAAACAGCTACGGTTGCTATCCCCATCTCTCTGCAGGCTCGGATAATACGTACCGCAATTTCTCCTCGGTTTGCAATTAATATTTTATGAAACATTGATTCTCACCTATCCGATCATAAAGGTTAATTCTGCTGTTGCAACCACTTTTCCTTCTACGGAAGCAGTTGCCTGTCCAACGCCTACCGGTCCTTTTTGCTTAATAATCTCACATTCTAACTTGATTTTATCTCCAGGAACTACTTTCCCGCGGAATTTTGCCTTGTTAATTCCACCAAAGTATGCAATTTTCCCTTTATTTTCTGGTATACTTAAAATTGCTACAGCTCCAGTTTGAGCAAGTGCTTCAATTATTAATACGCCTGGCATAACCGGTTCCTGTGGAAAATGGCCAGCGAAATAACTTTCATCGAAAGAAACACATTTATAACCAGTGGCACGTTCTCCAGGAATAACTTCCTCTATGCAATCAACGAGTAAAAATGGATGTCTATGTGGAATGATTTTTTCTATTTCTTTTACACCTAGCATTGGTATTCTCCTCTTTTTGTAATATTCTATTTTGCAATACGGAATAGTGGCTGTGCATATTCTATAACCTGACCATTTTCAGCTAAAACAGCAGCTACTGTACCATCAAATTCTGATTCTATTTCATTCATTAATTTCATTGCTTCAATTATACCAATGACCTGACCTTTTTTTACCTTATCACCCACCTTTACAAAAGGTTCGCTACCTTCTGATGGAGAGGAATAAAAGGTGCCTACTAAAGGTGCCGTTATGACTTCATCTGCGTTAATGGAAGCAGTGCCAACTTCCGTATTATCCGTCTTTTCACTCATATTTTGGGAGACCATTCCATTATTTTGAACGGGGGGCACAGCTTTTTCTTGTGCGATTACTTCTTTTTTCAAGGTAATTTTCATATCACCTTCTTCTAATTCAAAGCCAGATAATTTGGAATCAGATACTAATTGCACTAATTTCTCAATCTTTTCAATATCCATTTTTAATTTGGCATCCTTTCTGTTCTCATTACTCAACAAATTTTTTAATAAGAATACTTGCGTTATGTCCTCCAAAACCGAGAGAATTGCTCATTGCATAAGAAACTTCCATGCCAATTCCTTCCTCAACTACATAATTTAAGTCTAATTCTTCATCTGGAATTTTATAACCGACTGTTGGATGAATATAGCTATTTTCAATTGTTTTTACACAAGTAATA
Organism: Lachnospiraceae bacterium; assembly: GCA_047242405.1. Lineage (GTDB taxonomy): Bacteria > Bacillota > Clostridia > Lachnospirales > Lachnospiraceae > Fimimorpha. The sequence continues at coordinate 2,265 of JBKTKK010000194.1, forward strand.
AACTCAACCCCACCAGCAGCGCCTAATAAATGTCCAATCATTGACTTAGTGGAATTGATTTTTAAATTCTTTGCATGATCCCGGAAGGCCAGCTTAATTGCCCTTGTTTCGAACAAGTCATTATGATGTGTACTTGTACCGTGAGCATTAATATAATCAATATCATTTCTATTTGCCTTTGCGTCATTTATCGCATCTGTCATTGCCCTTGCCGCACCACTGCCATCTTCTGCTGGAGAAGTAATATGATAAGCATCACAGGTTGCACCATAGCCAACAACTTCCGCATATATTTTGGCACCGCGTTTTCTTGCATGTTCCAATGATTCTAAAACAACAATCCCCGCACCTTCTCCCATGACAAATCCACTTCTTTCTTGATCAAAGGGAATGGATGCTCGGGTTGGATCATTGGATTCACTTAAGGCAGTTAGCGCAGTAAACCCCGCAATTCCAATCGGACAGATGGACGCCTCTGCACCACCAGCTACCATAACATCGGCTTCTCCATGTTGAATGGAACGAAATGCTTCCCCGATGGAATGCGTTCCTGTTGCACAGGCTGTTACTACATTGATGCACTTTCCTTTTAAACCAAATTGGATACTTACATTACCAGCTGCCATATTGGATATCATAAGTGGTACAAGCAATGGATTGATACGGCCTGGCCCTTTTTCCATTAACTTCTTATGTTCACGTTCTAACGCTTGTAAACTTCCAATACCAGAACCAACACTTACACCTATGCGAAATGGATCTTCCTCTTCTATATGAATTCCAGCATCCTCAATTGCCTCTTTCGCAGCTACGACGGCATACTGGGAAAATAGTTCCATTCTCTTAGCCGCTTTAAAATCGATATGCTCTTTTGCAACAAAATCTTTCACTTCTGCAGCGAGATGTACTTTGTACTCGGAAGTGTCAAACTTCGTAATAGGGCCTATGCCCACCTTATTTTCTTTGATACTATTCCAAAATTCATCCACACTGTTACCAATGGGGGTAATTGCTCCTAATCCTGTTACTACTACACGGTTCATTTATTTCCTCCATCCTGCTAAAAGCAGCGTTCTATATTCCTTCTTATTCCTCTTTACATTACCATTCCACCGTCTACTGAAATAACCTGGCCAGTAATATAGGAAGCCTTGTCAGATGCTAAAAATGCAACAGTATAGGCGATATCCTCTGGCTTTCCGAAACGTTGTAATGGGATGTTTGCGATTGCATTTTCTTTTACTGCCTCTGATAAAACATCCGTCATATCCGTTTGAATAAAACCAGGAGCAACCACGTTAACCGTTATGCCACGGCTGGCTAATTCTTTTGCAACAGATTTTGTCATACCAATAACCCCAGCTTTACTTGCAGCGTAATTGGCCTGACCGACATTACCGGCGATGCCTGCTACAGAAGACAAATTAATGATTCGACCACTTTTTTGCTTTAGCATTTGCCTTGCAACCGCTTTCATGCAATGAAACGTACCTTTTAAATTTGTTTGTATTACAGAATCAAATTCTTCTTCCTTCATTTTCATAATTAAGTTATCTTTTGTAATCCCTGCATTGTTTATTAGAACATCGATTCGTTTATATTTCGAAATCACTTCTTTGAAAAAATTTTCACACGCTTCATATTGAGAAACATCGCACTGAACGGCTTCTGCTTCTCCCCCATTACCGCGGATTTCTTCTACAACTTGCTCCGCCTTATCTTTCGATCCATTATAATTAACAATAACGAAATTCCCTTCTTTTGCTAACTCAATGGCTATTTGTTTTCCGATTCCTTTACTTGCGCCTGTTACTACAGCCACTTTTTTATCTGCCATGATCTTCCTCTCTTCTCTTCAAGCGGATATTCGCTAGCCGCTATACTACTTGCTCATAACGAGACAACTGCCATAACAGTTTCACCGGTTAGAGTCCTAATTCTTGTAACACTTGATCCATGTCAGCTGGGGTTTCAATATTGTAACCCTTAACCTTACGGTCTATTTTTTTCAAAAATCCTGTCAATGTTTTTCCTGGACCAATTTCAATAAATGTATCTACTCCATCTGCAAT
>JBKTKK010000195.1:0-4331 GCA_047242405.1 Lachnospiraceae bacterium
TTGCAGAAAAGATTAATGTTACATTTGTTTTAATACCTAATTGGCTTAATGCCTTAGTTGCTTTTAATCCTTCTTCTGTCATTGGTATTTTAACAACCATATTCGGATGAATTGCCGCAATGGCCTTTCCTTCCTCTATCATTGTCTCTGCATCTGTAGTAGTAGCTTTCACCTCACCACTAATCGGTCCATCCACGATGGATGCAATTTCAGCGATAACTTGATTAAAGTCTCTACCCTCCTTCGCAATTAACGATGGATTTGTTGTAACACCACAGATAATACCCATATCATTTGCATTTCTAATTTCTTCTACATTTGCCGTATCAATAAAAAATTTCATAATTCTCCTCCTAAATTATTGGTTTTATTGCAGCTGCCTATTAATGATCCTCTGATCCTTGCCCATAGTATGCATTTACTCCGTGTTTACGGAAGTAATGCTTATCTAATAAATACTGTGGTACCCGTGGCGCCCGTGGATTCAATGTCATAGTTTTATAAGCCATTTCTGCTACTTTATCCAGTACAACTGCATTGTAAACAGCACCTGCTGGTGTTTTCCCCCAAGCAAATGGCCCATGGTTTTTAACTACAATTCCCGGTATTGCCATTGGATTCCCATCATTTATTGTTTCAATGATTACAAGACCAGTGTTTTCTTCATATGCTTCTTCTATTTCTTCCTTTGTTAAATCTCTCGTACACGGAATATCTCCATAAAAATAATCCGCATGGGTTGTTCCAAAGGCTGGAATTGACAATCCGGCCTGTGCAAACGTTACTGCCCAAGTAGAATGTGTATGTACAATTCCTCCCATGTCTGGATACTTCTTATACAAAGCCAGATGGGTTGCCGTATCCGAAGAAGGCTTATACTTTCCTTCAATAATATTCCCTTCTAAGTCTACGACAACCATATCCTCTGCAGTCATCGTTTCATAATTAACACCACTTGGCTTAATAACAACAAGACCTTTTTCTCTGTCAATTCCGCTCACATTCCCCCATGTATAAATGACAAGGCCTTGATGCCACAATTCCATATTTGCATCAAACACATCTTTTTTTAAAGTTTCTAACATTTATGTACCCTCCTAGTAATATTAGAAGTCTTATTTACGAGCTTCTGCTTTCATTTCCTTTAAACGTTTCATAACATCATTCTCCCCACGTCCAAAATAGTCATGAAGTCGTTTATATTCTGCATATAACTTTTTATAAGACTCTACATTTTCAGAAATTGGTATATACACTTCCTCTTTTACTTTCCCCATAATCTTTGCACAATCAAAAATGGAATCATAACCACCACGTTCACTTCCTGCTGCAACTGCCCCAAACATTGCAGCCCCCAATGCGGGCGTCTGATCCGACGCAGATATTTTAATTGGTTTATTCGTAACATCTGCATAAATTTGCATCATCATCTTATTCTTCCACGAAATACCACCACATGCATATAACTCATTGATCGGCACACCATTTTCTTCAAATGTGTCAATAATCATCTTTTTGCCATATGCTGTAGCTTCAATTAAGGCTCTGTATAATTCTTCTGGCTTTGTCGTCAATGTCATCCCCATGATCATCCCCGTTAAATCCACATCAACCAATACAGAACGGTTCCCATTCCACCAGTCTAAGGCTAATAAGCCACTCTCCCCAACTTTTAATTTACTAGCCTTATCTGTTAAATATTGATGGATATTCCTACCAGCTTTTTTTGCTTCTTCATACACGTATTGTGGCATACATTGCTCAACCAACCATTCAAAATGGTCACCCACACAAGACTGCCCTGCTTCGTATCCAAAGAATCCTGGCAATACGCCGTCTTCTACTACCCCACACATGCCTGGAACGATCTTTTCTTCTTCTCCAAGAAGAATATCACAAGTAGATGTTCCAATAATCATTAACATCTTACCTGCCTCTGTAATTCCAACTGCTGGTAAGGCTACGTGGGCATCCACGTTTCCAACTGCTACAGCAGTTCCGGCCATTAGACCAATTTTATCAGCCATTTCCCTCGTAACTTCTCCAGCTTTCGACCCAATTGGATAAATAGCGGTTGTCAATTTATCCTCAACTACATTTTCTAATCTTGGATCTAACGCTTTAAAGAATTCTTTACTTGGATAACCTTTTTGCTTATGCCAAAGGGCCTTATACCCAGCGGTACAACTATTACGGCTTTCTTGTCCACAAAGCATCATTGTGACCCAATCCGTTGCTTCCATAAAACGATCGGCCATATCATAAATCTGTGGTGCCTCATCCAAAACTTGCATAATTTTAGGAAACATCCATTCGGAAGATATCTTGCCCCCGTAACGAGAAAGGAATTCTTCCCCTCGCTCTTCTGCAACTTGATTAAGTTTATTTGCCTCATACTGTGCCGCATGATGCTTCCACAACTTCACGTAAGCATGTGGATTGGTCGCTAATTCCTCATGAAAACATAAAGGTATCCCTTTTTGATCAATTGGTAAAATCGTACATGCTGTAAAATCGATGGACATTCCGATGACAGCTTCTTTTGCTACTCCAGATTGTTTTAGGACGGATGGAATTGTAACTTCCAATACTTCAAGATAATCTGCAGGGTGTTGTAGTGCCCAGTCTGGTCCTAACTTTGTAACACCATCTGGTAAATATTCATCCATAACCCCATGGCTGTATTCCTTCACTGCCTGGGCTACAATATTTCCAGTACTAACTTCAACAAGTACAGCACGTCCAGATTGCGTCCCGTAATCAACCCCAATCGAATATTTCATATCGCTCCTATCCCTCCTTATTTGCGGTATGCTACTTCGTTCCAACGAAGTTCATTCTTAAAATTGCGAATTGTTGTATCTTTGTCAATATATACACATTCAATTCCCATCATTGCAGCCCAATCCCCCATTTGTTCTGCCGTTAAATCATATGTAAATGCCGTATGATGTGCACCACCTGCTAAAATCCATGCTTCTGCACCTGTTATTAAGTTTGGTTCTGGTTTCCAAAGGGCAGATGCTACTGGTAATTTCGGCATATCTCTTTCTTGTGGTAAACATGTAACATCATTAACAATTAAGCGGAATCTAGTTCCTAAATCAACCAAAGAACAAGCAACCCCTCTACCTGGCTTCGATGTAAATACGAGACGGGCTGGATCCTCACGATTTCCCATACTCAATGGATTTACTTTAATACTTGGTTTAACCGCTGCTATGGAAGGACAAACTTCTAACATATGGGACTGTAATATAGCTTCTTTCCCTGCTACTAAATGGTATGTGTAGTCTTCCATAAAGGAAGTACCCTTTGCATCTTTCATTCCAGCTGTCATAATTTTCATTAATCGAACCATTGCCGCTGTTTTCCAGTCTCCTTCGCCACCAAAACCGTATCCATCTGCCATGAGCCTTTGCATTGCAAGGCCAGGAAGCTGTTGTAACCCTGATAACATTTGGAAATTCGTAACAACTGCATGATAATTATGTTCTTCTAAAAATCTGCGGAATCCAATTTCAATACCAGCTTGTACCGCAACATGGGAACGGAATTCTGCTTCATCTCTACCCTCTAATATAATATTATACAGATCATAATATTCATCCACTAACGCATTAATATCTCCTTGGGATACAGCTTGGACATATTCGGCTACATCCGTTATATTATAAGCATCTATTTCCCAGCCAAATTTAACTTCTGCCTCTACCTTATCGCCCTCTGTTACTGCAACATCCCTCATATTGTCCCCTACGCGAACAACACGGATATGGCTACTTTCCATAACGCCCACAGCGGTACGCATCCAACTGCCGATTCTATTAATTACAGTTTCATCTTCCCAGTAGCCAACAATAACCTTCCGTTCAATTCCCATTCTAGATACAATGTGACCAAATTCACGATCTCCATGGGCAGACTGGTTCGTATTCATAAAATCCATATCAATTGTATCGAATGGAATTTCACGATTAAATTGGGTATGTAAATGTAATAATGGTTTCCGATATTCCTGTAAACCTAAAATCCACATTTTCGCAGGTGAAAATGTGTGCATCCAAGTAATGACACCCGCACATGTATCATCTGCATTTGCATCATTAAAACAACGACGAATGGAGGCTGAATCAATTAATGTAGGCTTTAAAACGACTTCAAATGGTAGTAACCCTGAGGCGTTTAACCCATCAACGATTGCGCTTGAATGACTTGCAACCTCTCTTAAGCATTCATCACCATATAAATCCTGACTTCCGGTCGCAAACCAAAACTTGTATTGTTTATTTTGTAACATAAATACTCCTTTCATGCCACTATTATTATAA
>JBKTKK010000196.1:0-3593 GCA_047242405.1 Lachnospiraceae bacterium
TTGTAATCCCAAAATGATCACAAGTTTTAAAACCATGACGTGGATAATAATCTGGTTCTCCTAAAATAACAATTCCTTTATACCCAGCCTCCGCCGCTAATTGCATCGTTTCCCGAAGTAAATAGGCGCCTACTCCACGTCCCTGATATTCTGGGTCTACGGCTAATGGGCCAAATGTTAAAATCTCATGCCTATCCTCAGCGCTTACAACCGTAGCTTTTGAATACATAATCGCTCCTACAATTTTACCATCCACTACTGCAATTCTACTTATTTCCGGTACATAAGCCTTATCCATTCTCAGCTTATGGACGAAATAATGTTCCATGCATCCTATCCGATATTTGTTCCAGAAGGCGCGTTTTATCATAAGCTCTGTTTCAAACCAATCGGCCTCTTCCTCTTTTCGTATCAATACTTGTTCCGTTGAAACTTTCTGTTTTGTTTCTCGGATCCATCCAAGTTCAATTCGAACCTCTTTGCGATCTAAGTCATTGTTTGCATAGCAACAGGAATCAAAACCAATTAGAGTAAAACCTTCATGAAGATAAAAACCAATTGCATTAACATTACAAGACTGTGTTTCCAAAATAATCGCTCGCCGACGTTCTCTTATCGCCTGTTTCTTTGCAATATTCATTAAAGCCTGTCCAATTCCCTTTTTCTGATAGGTTTCATCCACCCAAAGTTCTGTTATCCGCAAGCGATTAGACCATTCTTCGGGACATGTTTCAATTGCCGCAACCAATTTTCCGTCTATTCGTACTCCCCAGGCAAAGGCCCCTTCCCAGTGCTCTTCATACAACTTATCTGGATAATTATTTTCTTCTGGCGTATGAATAACAGGAGAATCAAATTTCATTTTTTTCATATTCATAGAAAATCCATCATTCGTTTCTTCAACTACTACATTGTAATACGCTTCTGTCCGATAACCGATTGGTAGAGGATATCCTTTCCATTGTTCCCTTCGTAAATATTCGATGTTATAATTCATATCTGAACTCCTTTTCTGTATCTTAATTAGGCCGATGCAATCGGAAGTTTAAAATTGCTATTTCAGAACAATAGTAGTTGCAATTTTTGTTTTCTTTTCATTTTATACTCCTAACTTTATAAATAATATTTCAGCTTAGCTACTAATTAGGATTTTACTGCTTGAAAGAATATGTTTAACGCACTACCTAATCCGGCAGGATTATCCAAATTCACCTCATGTCCAGCATTGGCAATTACAGAAAATTCTGCATTTGGTATCCGTTCTTTTAATTCCAAGGAAGCTGATTTATTGGCCTTGTCCCTTTCGCCACAAATAACAAGTACCCGACAGTTAATACTTTTTAAATGCGAGCGAAAGTCTAAGTCCATCATAGATTTAGAAAGATTGATCACATCCATTTTATCAAAGCCCATCTTATCAAATGTCGAATTTGGCATAAGACGAAAAATCATATTTTGCAACTTTAATAGTTTTTTGGGCATAGAAAATTGTGTGCCCATCAGTACTAAAGAATTTATCTTATCCCTATGCTCAATCCCATATTGCAAAGCTAGCGTACCACCTAATGAAAGACCACATAAATTCAAAGGCTCATTAAACTGTTCGCAATATTTTTCTAATCCCCGATATAGATTAGAATAGCAAGGTTCTGCATTACAGAGCCAATCGGATAAATCCGGGCAATAAATATCAAATTCATTATTTATGGCTTTAACTGTATTTCCCCAACTCGATGATGTTTGCCCCAATCCATGAAGCAGTATATATTTCATATTCCTACCCCTTTCATCAGATTTATAATTTAACTAATTGAACCAGTTGATTCTATCTCTTTCCTGTAATGGATATGGTCTACGGAAGGAACGAACTCATAGGGCATTTTCACATTCTCTGTCCCGCAGAACTTGCAACCCTTCCTGCCCTTAGTGTAAAATACTTCTAGTGAAAATACAATAGGAAACAAAAAATCAATGAGTTATCACAGATTCATAGTTGCAAAGTGATTACCATGGAAACCGATAAGGACCATATTCATCTTCTTCTGGAATACAAAAAAAGGCGTTCCTCCCACCACCTAAAAGGTAATGGGTTTCCCGCCTCGATGAATTTATGAATTATACGATTTCTAAAGTTTTATTGCTTTGCATCTTAAACGTACATAATCCGCATACCATTTGTTCTCATAGCAAAGAATAGTCTGCAGTTGATCAACTGCCTCTTTCACAATCTCTTGCTTCTCAACCATCGGTACATTTTTAAAAGGCTCCTTGATAAACATCTCAATCCAAGTAGTAAGACCATCATGACCCTTTAATTCTGTCATTCGATCAAACAGTATGGCATCCCTTACCTGAAATCCAGCCGTTTCTAGCAAAGGGATGTATTCCCCTATTGTTGGAAAATAAAAAGGAACCTTATATTCATAACCTCTCCGTTCAAAGGCATCTCTTAACGCTTCATGAATGAGCCGATTGTTCCCATGCCCTCCAAACTCAAATACAAATTGCCCACCCTGTTTCAGAACAGCATGTACACATCGAAGCACATCTGATTGGTGATTTCCATCAATCCAATGCAATACTGCATTAGAAAAAACTGCATCTACCTTCTCATCCAATTGAAAATTGGTGGCGTCCTTTTCATAAAATACTATTTCTGGGTATTGTTTTTTTGCTACAGAAAGTAATTCCGGTGAAGCATCTATGCCAATTACCCGTGTACCTAGGTCGTTAAGTTTTTGAGACAGTGCCCCATCTCCACAACCTAAGTCTAATACGGTCATCCCTTTTCGTATATCAAGTAAGTTTATTACGTCATTTCCATATTCATGGACAAAACGAAACTTTTCTCTATATTCTTTCGCATCCCACGTCATGTTCATTGACCGATCTCCTTTAAATGGTTTTTATTAACAGTAAGAATATCATTTTAAACTAATTATGTCTAATAACCATTTTGAATGGCACCTATAAAATTTAGGAATATTAAAAAGCCATAGCTGCCCTTCTTGTCAACGGATGGTTCTAACTTACTCTGCTAGAGAATAAAACACCTATCTTTTCGGCAATGTAACAATGAATCGACTTCCACCACCTTCTTTGCTCTCAACTGATATTTTTCCATTGTGTGCCTGTACAATCGCTTTTACAATGGCAAGCCCTATACCGGCACCACCTGTTTTACGGTTACGGGAGCGATCCGTCCTGTAAAAGCGTTCAAAAATCAACGGCAAGTCTTTATCTGGAATACCAATGCCATGATCCTCTACAGTCAATGTGTCCGCCTCCATTCCATCGCAAACACGAATCTGGATATGCCCGCCTTCGGTAGAATATTTTATTGCATTGGAAACCAGATTGAAAATTACTTGATGGAGACGCTTTTGGTCTCCCAATATTATGGAGGAGTCCCCGGTCACAACACAGGTTAGTTGTTTTCTTTCCAGTTCCGGTTCAAATGCGATCCGCACGGCCTGTGCCAATTCCAACAAATCAACCGGTTCTCTCGTTAAAACCATATTCCCATTTTCGATTTCACGCAGCTTTTCCAGATCGGCAACGATATTAGAAATTTGTCCTAACTCATCATAGCA
>JBKTKK010000196.1:3603-4300 GCA_047242405.1 Lachnospiraceae bacterium
TGTCCGTAGCTCGTGTGCCACATCCGAAGTCAACCTCCTACGAATCGCTTCCTGGGTTTCTAGACTCTCGGCCATGTAATTCACGGCTTCGCTTAATTCTGAAAGTTCCTGTGTCTGCACATCGGATTCAAAACGGATTGCATAGTTTCCTTCCGAAATTTCTCTGGTGATTTCTGTTGTCTTTGCAATTGGGGCAGATAATCTCCTAGCCAAAATCACGCCTGCCATTGCTGCACCGGCGATGGACATAATTCCCACAATAAAGAGTATTTGATTTAGGGAATCTAGAAATCGAAAATCATTTTCGTCAAAATAGTAGGGACTGTAGTAACTCACATCCAAATAACCAACTTTATTGCCGTTTTGGACTAAATCATACCGGTGAGTCAAAAATTCTCCATTTAACTCCGGACGCTTTTCTTCCATTCGGCTGCTGATAGCAAGCATCATCTGATGGCATAAGGTCATATCGTGATTTTCCGCGTCCCAAATCACATTTTCATCCATGTCGTATAACTTGATAATATAACCGTCATTCAGTGCATACATGCCGAAACCATGAATATAATCCAGATTCCACTGATCCGAATCGCTGTCATATTGATGAATGAGGAAACCAGCCACCTCTTCTGAAAAACTTTTCTGCTGCACAGTTACATAGTCTTCAAATTGTCGATTAATTAAAATATTCGCTGTC
>JBKTKK010000197.1:0-4276 GCA_047242405.1 Lachnospiraceae bacterium
TCCACGGAAAACCCGATCGCCTAATTAGCTTGACTCGCCTACCAGCAATCTTATTCTCGACTTCATTTCCAAGGTCGAGATGAATATACAAAGTATCCTCTGTTTCTGTGTAAATATAGGATCCAATGGAACTAATTAAACGAGCCAGATTTGGGGGACAACATGCACAACCAAACCATTTTTGCCTTACCGGCTTTACATGTTCTTTTCGTTTATCCTTATAGCATGCTTCTGGTAAAACTTCTAATGGATTGACGTAAAAAAAGCTCGTACCATCCAAACTAATTCCGCTTAATACGCCATTATATAGTGCTCGCTCCATAACATCTGCATAGCGGGAATCTATATCGATTTTCAGCATTCTCTGCGCAAAAAATACAAGCCCAATGGACGCGCATGTCTCCGCATAAGCAGTATCGTTTGGCAAATCATAAGCGAATGAAAAAGCTTCTCCAACATTTGTTCCACCAATTCCACCTGTAATATACATCTTCTTTGTTGTTATATCATTCCAGAGGGTCATACAGGCCTTTTTTAGGCTTTCATCTCCAGTAATTCTAGCAAAATCAGCCATTCCCGAGTACAAATAAACAGCTCTAACGGCATGACCAGTCGCTTCCTCCTGTAGGCGCACTGGCAAATGTGCCTGATGATACTCATAACGTATTTTATCTTCTTCTCCATTTTTTGGTGGATGCTCTATATCAAAATAATACGGCTTTTTTCCTCGTTCATTGATAAAGTATAGCCCCAGATTTAAATACTTTTCATCACCGGTAAGTTCATACAAGCGAGCTAAAGCCATTTCTGCTATTTCATGACCAGGATAGCCTTTCTCTTTTCCTTTTTCCTCCCCAAAGTAATTTGCAACGCAATCTGCAAATCTACAGGCAGTTTTTAGCAACTTATCTTTACCTGTTGCTTCGTAATAGGCAACTGCACCTTCTATAAGATGGCCAAGACAATATAACTCGTGATTGTCTCTAAGGTTGGTAAAACGCTTATTAATATCATTTATTATGTAAAAGGTATCTAAATACCCATCATCCAACTGGGCTGCACAAACAATGTCGATGGCCTCATCTGCTATTTTTTCTAATTCAAAATTTGGAGTCTGTTTTAGGGAATAAGCAACTGCCTCTATCCACTTAGAGAAATCACTATCCTGAAATAGAAAACCATAAAAACGATCTTCTACCTTTTCTTTATTTACCGGCCAGATACAAAAATCATTGGTGCTATATACCGGTTGTTTATAATCCGGCTGTGTCCTTATCTTATCATTTATTTTTGCAGCAACTTTATAATTATGCATACAATAACTAGGATTTGCCTCAGGAATTTGATCGTTTAATGCTCTCCACTGATATGGTATTACCCTTTCCCTAATTAAATCAATCTCCTTCTTCCAAAACTCATCTAATACACATACAGAATTACTACTTATTGTTTTCATTGAATTTTCCCCCTTCTACTTCAAACCCTAAACTACTTTCATAAAATTAGTTAGACTTACTATACCAATTCTCAACCTGCAAAGGAAATAGCCGAAAGTTTAAGTAGGTGTAAAAAACCGAGATTACTTATGAAATAACATCCTTCTCGCATAAGCATTTCTATATTCCGAAGGTGTAAGCCCAGTAATTCTTTTGTATACTTTCATAAAATTATGGCAATCAGAAAATCCAAGGATAATTGAAATTTCATTTATTGTTTTATTTGTATCCATAAGTAAATAATTTGCTTTTTCTACCTTTTTTTGTAATATAAATCTTTTTAATGTAATCCCCTTTAAGGATGAAAACATATGAGATAAATATTCACTATTATATCCAAAATAATCTGCCACATCAGAAACTTTCAAATTACGAAATAAATTTTCATCAATATAATCTACCATATCATAATACAATTGTTTTTTCTTTTTATCACTCTGTAATAAATGAATTCCTTCGCGTACCGTCTGATTATATACCTCACATAAAATCGTCGTAGCCAAATAATTATTTGAAACTTTATCATAGCCAGAGCAGATAAAATCTTGTAGCTGCTTCATTAGTACTACCACTTTTTCTGGATTATATAATCGCCCCATAGCCGGGATTATAAGTTTATTTTCTTCCTCTGCTTCATTTAAGGCTGCTAAATCTACACAAACACAATCCTTTTCAGAAGTGGAGAAATGCATCCAATAAAAACTACAATAAGATGATTTAAAACCTTCTCGAAAAAGATAGGGATAAAAAGGTGGAAGCAGTAAATATTCGCCCTCTTTAACGGTGTAATCCCTCCCAGCATATGACAAATACAAGGGGCCTTCTGTCATAACTATTAATTCATAGTTAATAAGCGGCATTCGCTCATGCGTCCATTCTGCTGTAGTTGCCTGAAATTTACCTGTATACTCATATGTAATTGGTTTTGAAACATCGATTTCATATCCGAACAACATTTATCGCCCCTTTTAAAGAAATAGGATATATAAATTTGGGTTAAAACAAAAAAATCTCAGAAATTACTTTCTGAGATTTTTGTAGAGGCGTCTGCCGGATTTGAACCGGCGGTGAGGGTGTTGCAGACCCGTGCCTTACCACTTGGCTAAGACGCCGTACCTTTTCTATTATATTATAAAACTTCAAAAAAATCAAGATGTTTTTTAAAGTTTTTAATGACTCCAAGGGGATTTGAACCCCTGTTACCGCCGTGAAAGGGCGGTGTCTTAACCGCTTGACCATGGAGCCGTAACCGACTTGGATAATATATCACAATTACACTCACTTGTCAATCGGTTTTTAATTTTTTTTTGAACTTTTATTTAGTAATACTATTATATGTACCACAACAATTTCTATTCACTAATTTACTATTTTTTTACTGCAACATATCATTTTTAAGTCTATGTTGCAGTAAAAATCAAAAAATAGTCATAATCGATCCTAACAGTATTTTAATTAATAAATTGTTATTGTATAAAAAGCTTAAAAACACGCTACTCTGTATCATTTCCAACATCTGCGATCCAATTTCTGTACTTCCGCAAGCAGTAGCAATTAAACATAGCACCCAAAGTAACAGAAGACCTTCTACAAATCCTAGCATTGCCCCTGCTACTTTATTCGCACCGTGAATCACCGGAAGATGACTAACAATATTTAAAACAAAGAACAATAAACGCAATACAATAAATGCAAGAATAAAAGTAATAACAAAAGCAAGTGCACGAACAACGATATCAGTGAGATATGTGCTTAAGTAATCCCAAAAATTATTTACACCTATTTTTTGATAACTCTCTAAGTTATTATTCTCCTTTAATTCATTACTAATTGCTTTTGGAAGTGGTATCTTATCGATAATCGTTATCTCCTCTTTCGGGGATAACGAATCTATCTTATCCGTAATATCTTCCTCTAAATAAGATGAAATACCTTTTTGAATGGAATTACTGATTCTCGTTTCTTCCCTCATAAAATCCTCTACATAAGGATTTAGGAATATTGTTAGTACGATGGTTATAATTGTTGCAGTTAGAGACAAAGCAATTCGTAGTAATCCTTTTTTATAACCGTATATTGACATTCCTATTAAAAATACAATTACCGCAATGGTTAACCAATTCATATATTACACCTCTATATAAAGCAGCGCTAAGATAAAGCAGGATTTTATTTAAAATCCTGCTCCCTAATTAATAGTTTACCTGCTTCATCATATTTTATGACAAACAATCCCTTGATTGCACGACCTACCGACTTCTTACTCGCCTTTTCTATTGCCTGCTTCATGACTTCTTCGACTCTCTTCTTCTGTGTGCCATCTTGTACCTCAAGAATCTGGTCAATTTTCGCGTAAAGAGCTAAAATCGCCATATCGTCAATTGCACAATCGTGATCATCCGCATATCTTGTTGCATACTCTACCAACTCATCTGCCGAATAATCCTTAACTGATAAAACAGCATCAAACTTTTCTGACAAATCTTTAAACTTATTAAAAATACGGTCGATTTCGCTCGGGGTATCTATAAAAATAACAATCATAGATAAATCATTTTTTTCAAGGACTAAATTAAATTCTTCTAGTATTTCATCGGACATGGCACCTGCTTTTTCAACAATGAGCACTTTTCCAATCAATTTATCCATTGATTTAACAATACCCCGTTTATTCAATTTATCTCCCGTTGTTTTTGCTACAACAGTCGGTCGCACTTTACCGTCTTTTGATATTTCTTTTAGTTTTTCTACCGCGAAACAGAAACCAGACTCTCTATCTT
>JBKTKK010000198.1:0-4263 GCA_047242405.1 Lachnospiraceae bacterium
CGCATAAGGCAACATTTCTGTATTTGGTTTCCCGTCAATTAATGGCGCAACTGCTGCATAACCACCTAAAAATGCAAAGGATGACCCTAAAAACACAGGTACCTTACCTTTTGTTACTAAGTGAAATAATAAAGTACCAATACCTGCCATAAGTAAGGTAGTCGATACATTTAAACCGGTTACAAGTGGAACGAGCACCGTAGCACCAAACATCGCAAACATATGCTGCAATCCTAAAATAAACATTTTTGTCGTTCCTAACTTTCTGGCATCATATATGCCGCTTTCACCTACTGCAAACTTTTCTTTACTCATCTGTTCCTCCATTCTGCCGTCTATTTCAATATTGTGATAACAGAAGCCCATAAAAAATGTCTTTTCTCACTATCAACAGAAAAGACAACAATTTTCGACAATTCTATTTATCCTGTAATATGCTATAACCGATTTCATACTTTGTCAAGAAATATTTTATATTTTTCTTATATTAATTATAAGATTCGTATATCGTTTCCCCATTTTCTATAAGAAATAAATTGACATACCATTTGTAGTGTTTTATTATTATCATTAGTATTGTGTAAGACATATACAAAATGAAACAAAAGAAGGGAATAATCACCAATGAAAAATGAAAATGTAGTTATATTTGATCATCCGTTAATTCAACATAAAATTTCAATCTTAAGAAATGAATGTACCGGAACAAACGAATTCCGTTCTCTTATTGAAGAAATTGCAATGCTTATGGGCTATGAAGCACTGCGTGACTTACCTTTACAAAATGTAAAAGTGAAAACTCCAATTGAAGAATGTGAAACTCCAATGATTGCTGGAAAGAAATTAGCAATTGTTCCAATCTTACGTGCAGGACTTGGAATGGTAAATGGTATTCTTGCCCTAGTTCCTTCCGCAAAAGTAGGGCACATTGGATTATACCGTGACGAAGTTACACATGAACCTCATGAATACTACTGTAAGCTTCCAGATCCAATTGACCAACGTACTATCGTAGTATGTGATCCTATGTTAGCTACTGGTGGATCTGCTTGTGCAGCCATTGACTTTATCAAACAGCATGGCGGTAAAAACATTAAATTTATGTCGATTATCGCAGCTCCAGAAGGGTTAAAGCGTTTAGCAGATACCCATCCTGATATCCAAATTTATTGCGGACACTTAGACCGTGAATTAAATGAAAATGCTTATATCTGTCCAGGTCTTGGTGATGCTGGCGACCGTATTTTCGGAACAAAATAAACAGGAACGAATGCTTTTGGACGTTAGAAAACTCTAACTCCAAAGGCATTTTCCCGTTTGGAAAGGAGTATGAAACGATGCCTTCTTTTTTAAAAGATATCACTCCATTTTATGGAACAGAAAAATACAATGAAAAAGGCCAGTCATTGGAACAATTTTTAGAAGCTTATGATCCAAAAAAATATGAGCAACCCAGTGTTACCACTGACATATTAGTATTACAACATAAAAAAAATTTTCATACTATTTCAAAAGATTTAAAACTACTTTTAATCCAGCGAAAAAATCATCCAAGCATTGGCTCCTGGGCTCTGCCTGGTGGTTTCATCGAAATGCATGAAAATATCATCGATGCTGCCAAAAGAGAACTAAAGGAAGAAACCGGATTGGATCATGTTCCAATTGAGCAATTACAGACTTGGGGAGACTATAATAGAGACCCTCGTTCCAGAATTGTAACTGTCTCTTACTTAGCCCTCGTGGAAGAAGGCAGAAAGGTGAAGGCCGGCGATGATGCCGCCGATGCCTGCTTTTTTGATGTAACGTTCCAACCAATTGCCCATAGTATCAAAGAAAACCGCTTCCATGATATTTACGAGATGACTTTTGTAAATCAAGAAAGAGCGTTACACCTATCGGCCACCATACTTGTAACCCAAAATAAGAATGGTTTACTACGCGAAAAAGAATACAAAGTACTGGAACGTAAGGGTATCGCCTTTGATCACCCCGCAATTATTGGTCAAGGTTTACTCTATATTCAAGGTCTTTTAAATAATGAACAACACTAGGAGGCGGAAATGACAAAGACAAATGCGATGCGAATGCTCGATCAAGCCAAAATTCCCTATGATACAGCTGAATATGAAGTGGATGAACAAGATTTATCTGGTGAACATGTGGCCCAAACATTAGGGCAGCCCGTTGAACAAGTTTTTAAAACTTTAGTTGTGCGCGGTGAAAAAAATGGGTTAATGGTATTTTGTATCCCCGTAGCGGAAGAACTCGATCTAAAAAAAGCAGCCTCTTTTGCAAAAGATAAAAAGATAGAAATGATACACGTGAAAGAATTATTACCGTTAACTGGCTATATCCGTGGAGGCTGCTCCCCCATTGGAATGAAAAAGAAATATCCTACTTTCATCGATGAAACGGCGATTCTGTTTGACCAAATTTATATTAGTGCTGGCATCCGTGGATGTCAAATTATTATAAACCCAGAAAATCTAATCCAATACGTTGAAGCAAAACTGGCAGATTTTGTAAAATAAATTAAAATGCCCGGATTTCTTCCGAGCATTTTAACTTAATCCATTTTTTCAAGTACTTTTTTATATTCTAATGTACCACCAAATAAATCCAAAGCACTTCCGATTGTAACATCTAACTTACCTTTTCCAAGTTCGCGCAATGTATCAATATCCTCATAGCTCCCAACGCCTCCGGCATAGGTAATCGGCATGGAAACAGATTCTGCCAATAAGGAAACAAGAGATTTTTCTATTCCCTTTGCTTTTCCTTCCACATCAACGGCATGAACAAGAAATTC
Organism: Lachnospiraceae bacterium; assembly: GCA_047242405.1. GTDB lineage: Bacteria > Bacillota > Clostridia > Lachnospirales > Lachnospiraceae > Fimimorpha. The sequence goes on from JBKTKK010000198.1 coordinate 2,810, forward strand.
ATCACAATAGCTAGAAAATGATTGCATTAATTGTGGAGTTATTAAAACGTTGGAAAATTTCTGCCAACGGTCGGTAACAATATAGTACCCATCGTCTTTCTTTCGACAACTTAAATCTATAACAAGATGTTCTTTTCCAACTGTGTTTGAGATCCTAACTAAGTTCTCCTTGTTTACCTCTCCGTTTTTAAAAACAAAAGAAGTTACAATTACATGAGAAGCACCGGCTGTAATATAATCCATTGCATTTAAATCATCGATACCGCCACCGATTTGAAACCTCCCAGGAAAAGCTTTTAAGATCTTCATCGCTTCTTCTCTCGTTTCGTTATAATATTCAGAATCTCTTGCATTTAGCAAAATAATATGTCCACCATCCAGACCATCCTTTTGATACAAGTTTCCGTAGAATAACCCATCTTGATCAGAAACAAAATTTTCTTCTGCATGGTTCCCTTCGTCAGCCAGACTACCGCCGACGATTTGTTTTACTTTTCCATTATGAATATCAATACAAGGTCTGAATTTCATGCGACTTCCCCCTAAAATGTTCTTTTAAATAGTATAGCTTAGGGGGTACCTAATTGGCAAGTATTTACAATTCATAAATCTTTGTAAATTTATCTTTTAAATATTCGATATAGTATTTCGGATTAAATTCTTCACCAGTTAAATCTTTCAACAATCTTCTCGCTTTCCTAGATGCACCGTATTTATGAATATTTTCACGAAGATATTCCACAATCACACACACCTTACCATCTCTTAATAAGTCATCGACCTTCAATTCCTTACTCATCTGATGATAGATTTGGGATGCAAACGCATTTCCAAGTGCATAGGATGGAAAATATCCAAAGGAACCTTGTGCCCAGTGAATATCCTGTAAGATTCCTTTTGCATCATCCATCGGTTCAAGCCCTAGATATTCTTCGTATAATTGCTGCCATAACTTTGGTAAATCTTCAACTGGATAGTCTTCTTCAAAAATTTTCTTTTCAATCTCATATCGAATCATAATATGAAGACAATAGGTTAATTCATCTGCCTCTGTACGGATATAATCTGGCTGTACTTTATTGATTGCCTTGACAAAATGATCCAAGTCTACATTGGCTAAATTTTCTGGAAAAGTATCGACGAGTTTTCCATAAATTGGTTCCCAGAATGCTTTGCTTCTGCCAATTATATTTTCAAAAAAACGGGATTGGGACTCATGCATACCACAGGACGCGCCGCCACCAACTGGTGTTTGGGATAGTTCGTTAGCAACCCCCATTTCATATAACGCATGGCCTGATTCATGAATGGTTGAAAAAATCGCGCTTTCCAAATTATCTTCAAAGTAATGTGTCGTAATGCGAACATCTTCATTGTGTAAATTTGTAGTGAAGGGGTGAGCACTTTCTGCAATTACGCCCTTTTTAAAGTCAAATCCAATATAACTTGCTAAC
>JBKTKK010000199.1:0-4220 GCA_047242405.1 Lachnospiraceae bacterium
TATCAATATAGTATAAAAACTAATATGCAGTAATATTAATTATAATAGAAATACACTTGGAATAGGGTGTTTTCTATTACTTATTAATATATTTGGGGAGGAAATCTATGAAAATGAAAAAGGTATGTGCTTTGGCAATGAGCGCTACAATGATCCTTTCTGTAGCCGGATGTAGTAGGGCGGGAACTGAAAAAACAGAGACACAGGAGCTAACCAAGGATGTTTCATCGGATGAAAGCAGGGGGCCTGAAGAACATGCACAATATCCCGATTACAGTGGTGTAACAATCCGGTTTGCCTGGTGGGGGTCTCAACCACGTCATGATGCAACCATTAAAGTTATTGAACAGTATGAAGCCTTGACAAATATTGCGATTGAGTATGAGTATTATGACTTCAGCGGATATTTTACACAGTTGGACACTTTGGTAGCTGCGGATGATGTGTGGGATGTTTTCCAGATGGGAAACAATTGGGCTACATATTATGATGCCATTGAACCTTTGGATTCCTATATGGATAGTGGTATTCTTGATACTTCAGAGATTAACGAGCCGTTATTAAAGATAACACAGGACTATGATGGTAATCAGATGGGTATTTCACTCGGCAGTAATTGCAGGTGTATTGCCTACAATCCAGCATTATTTGAGGAAGCAGGAATTCCAGAACCGACAGATAACTGGACATGGGAAGATTTCAAAACTGCATGCGAGACGATTCACGAGAAAACCGGTGCATATGGCATGGATAAGTTAGAGTATTTTACTTTCATATCTTCTGCATGTACACAGATGGGAGAGGGGTACAACTTCTTTGCTATGGACGGATCGGATTTTGCGTTTAAAGATGATCTATCCGGTATGGCTAAAATCTTTGACATCATTGGAGCCCTTGAAAAATCAGGTGCAATCGCTGATCCTGGAGTTCAGGCCGAAATAATCGATGAACAGGCAGATAAAATCTGCACAGGTGACTCAGCCATGCTATTGATTCCTTCTAACAAGTTTGTTGCGTTAAATGAAGCTTGTCAAGAAGGGATTGAACTAAAACTAGCGCTTCTTCCAAGACTTGAAGCGGATGGTCAGTCGGGTATGTTAGTAAGATCGTCTCAAATGTTATCTATGTCCAAAAAATCTAAAAATAAAGAAGCCGTTGCCCATTTTATGGATTACCTTGTAAACAGTACAGAGGCGAATGAAATTTTAAATGGAGAACGTGGCGTTCCGATTAATACAGCCGTACGGGAATATCTAGGTTCAAAATCGGATGCAGTTACGACAGCAGTTTATGAATTTATCGACAAAGTAAGTGCCATACCCGATATTGTGAATACGACCAATGCAGAACCGGATGCACAGACAGAAATCGGTAACTTATGTCAGACTTATTTCGAAAGCTTCTTTGACGGAAAATATAAAACGGGCAAAGACTGTGCAGAGGCATTTTACAATGAAGCGAAAACGATATTTTCACAGTATAATTAGGTTTAATGAATTTAAATGCTAGTTGTTGGATTGGCCCAAATGAGTCATAACATTTGGGCTCTACGTAAATCGGAGGGGCGTCATGAAAGTAAAATTAAATAAAGTTGCTAAGAAGAAAATGAATTTCCACGCATTTATGAACTGTGATAACACAGTAGGATATATATTTGCAGCACCTTTTATCCTTGGCTTCTTAATTTTTACCTTAATTCCTATGTGTATTTCATTCTATTACTCTTTTACAAACTATAAGGTTACATCTGCACCTACATGGGCTGGGTTTAGTAATTACATAACTCTATTTCAGAATTCCCGTTTCTGGAATTCCATAGGAGTCACATTTGAGTATGTTTTGTTTGGCGTTCCGTCCAAATTAATTTTTGCATTATTGATTGCAATGCTTTTGACACGGGCAAAAAAGTTGCAGGGGCTCTACCGCGCAATATATTATATACCATCATTAATTGGCGGATCTGTAGCTGTCGCACTCGTATGGAAACAGTTATTTTCTTCTACAGGGCCGGTAGTTGGGTTAATTCAAAAAATGGGCGCTACAGATTTTAGTTTCTTTGGCGATGGGCGATATGCATTTATCCCGCTGGTTATTGGTAATGCCTGGCAGTTTGGTTCTTCCATGCTAATTTTTGCAGCTGGACTAAAGCAAATTCCTAGCGATTACTATGAAGCAGCCATGATTGATGGAGCTAGTTCAGTAAAAAGATTTTTCTCCATAACACTACCATGTTTATCTCCTATCATTTTGTTTAACTTGATTATGCAGTTGATTTCTGGCTTTATGACATTTACAAGTGCATTTATTATTACAAAAGGTGGACCTAATGAAGCTACAAATTACATATCGCTTTATATTTATAATAATGCATTTTCTTATCATAAGATGGGGTATGCATGTGCAGTATCCTGGGTTATGTTAGTTATTATCGCAGCATGTACGTTGATTATTTTTAAAACATCGAAAAAATGGGTGTTTTATGAATCAGAACAGTAGGGGGACTTTAAGATGAAAACAAAAAGAGCAATTCGTAATACAATATATCATCTTATCATTGTTGCATTGGGATTGCTAATGATTTATCCCGTGCTATGGATGATATTCGGGTCCTTTAAGACGAATCAGGAAATTTTACATAACACGTATCAGTTACTTCCTTCCAAATGGATGTGGGAAAACTATGTAAAAGGTTGGAAAGGATTTGGAGGCACGACATTTTCTACCTTTTTTAAAAATTCTATTATGATATCCCTTATTGCAACAAGTGGAACGGTAATGAGTTGTACCTTAATCGCCTATGCGCTTGGAAGAATCAATTTTGCAGGAAAGAAACTCTGGTTTAATATCATGATTATGACCATGCTACTACCGGGGCAAGTTATTATGATTCCACAATATCTGATCTTTCGGAGGCTTGGCTGGGTGGGGACTATATTACCCCTTACGGTAACAAAATTTTTTGGTGTACCATTTTTCATTTATATGATTATGCAGTTTGTAAAAGGACTTCCACGGGAACTAGACGAGGCTGCTATGATCGATGGTTGCAGTAAATACACAATCTTTAGCAAAATCATATTGCCTTTGCTTGGGCCATCTATTATAACAACTATTGTCATCCAGTTTTACTGGGTGTGGGATGATTTCATGGGACCATTGCTTTATTTAAATAGGCCACAAAGCTATACCGTTTCTTATGCAATTAAATTATTTGCAGATGCAACATCTACTACCGACTACGGTCCAATGTTTGCGATGTCAACCCTGTCCTTAATACCTGTTTTTTTGATTTTTCTCATATTTAATCGATATCTAATGGACGGAGTTACGGCTGGTAGTATTAAAGGTTAATTAGAAAGGCAAAGTCTAATAGGCTTTGCCTTATTTCTATACTAGAACATACCAAGATTAGGCCTTGGAATGGCAATTCCTAAGGCTTATGAAAGAAATTTCCCTTCATATTCTAACATTTACAGCGGTCTCCATTCGTGAATTGCTTTACTTTGCTTGGTTGGGTAACAAAAAGTTGGTTGGCAACCTTAGTAATTATGTGGTATTCTTGTCTAGCAACCTAAACCAATGAAGAAAATTGGCAAATGGGATTATATTTTCAATGATGCATTCCGGTACGATTTGGATGTGCCATGCAATTGTTCTAATATGGTTTTAGAATAGCCGAATACAAAAGAAGATCATGAAAGTGAGGGGAATTATGGGAAATTTTGAAGTGAAAATTCGGATCGCAACTATAAAAGATGCAGAAAAGTTATTAGAAATATATGCACCTTATGTCGAGCAAACAGCCATAACTTTTGAATATGATGTTCCTTCCGTAGAAGAGTTTGCTAAACGAATTGGAAAAGTTCTAAGAAAGTATCCATATTTAGTGGCAGAGCAGGAAGGTAAACTTTTGGGATATGCATATGTGGGAAGTTTTAACGAGAGAGAAGCTTACAATTGGGCGGTGGAAACTTCAATTTATGTAGCGCAAGAAGAGAAGCAGAAAGGCATAGGCGGAAAATTGCACACTGCATTGGAAAACATATTAAACGAGCAGGGAATTTTGAACATGAATGCCTGTATAGCTTATCCACAGGAAGAAGACGAACATTTAACTAGAAATAGTGTGGATTTTCATGCACATCTCGGGTATCGGTTTGTCGGGGAATTTCAGAAATGTGGCTATAAGTTTGGCCGTTGGTATAATATGGTTTGGATGG
>JBKTKK010000200.1:0-4189 GCA_047242405.1 Lachnospiraceae bacterium
TTGACTTAAAACATAATCACCGTGTTCGATAATACCGGAAAGAAATCGTTCCATATCCTCTTCTTCAGCAGCCATCTCAATTGCTCGATCTGCAATTCCTCTTGCTACTGTAAGTATGGTTCCCTCTTTCGGCTTCATAACTGCCTTATAAGCTGTTTCTGTCGCTCTCTGCAATGCATTCGCCATCGTAGAAATGTCAATTACTTGCACAGCTTTAATTTCTTTCGTAAATCCTCTGAATAACTGCGACAGAATAACGCCTGAATTTCCCCTTGCTCCTCGAAGAGAACCGGATGATATGGCTTTTGCCAGTTCTTCCATCGTCGGACTTTCAAGCGCAGAAACTTCTTTCGCAGCAGACATAATGGTAAGCGTCATATTTGTCCCCGTATCTCCATCCGGTACTGGGAAAACATTCAACTCATTAATCCATTCTTTTTTTGCCTCCAAGTTTTTTGCGCCTGCTAAAAACATCTTCTTTAAAAGAACGGCATCTATCGTATTGTTTGACACAACTTTGTTCCTCCTTAAAACTTCATTTGCCTGCGTATTAATCGATAACACGTACGCCTTCTACATAAATATTAATCTTTTCGATTTCCATGCCGGTAAATTCTTCTAGCTTGTATTTAACGCTTTCAATAAGATTTTCCGAAACAGCAGAAATACTTACACCGTAAGATACGATTACATGAAAATCGATTGTCAATTTATTTTCATTAATTGAAACGTTGATTCCGTGAGTAAGGCTATCTTTTTTTAATAACTTCACTAGACCATCTTTTACACTAACTGCAGCCATCCCCACTATGCCAAAACATTCAACTGCAGTTGAACCTGCATATTTTGCAATCACATCCGGATCAATTAAAATTTCGCCCATTTGATTGGTAATGCGACCTTTCATATAGTTACCTCCACTTAATATTCTTCACGCGCACAAAATGCGCACACACTATAAATGTGTACAATATCTATATTATACCCTGTTTTCGTTAAAAATGAAATAAGAAATTTCAAAAATTGTCAAATTAATAAAAAAATATTAAAAATGACTTGCATTTCATACAAAAATCTGTTATCATGATTTTTGTTATGAGCTTTTGGGCTTAATTTACTTAAGGAGGTGCAATTATGGCTAAATGTGCTGTCTGTGAAAAAGGTGCTCACTTTGGAAACGCTGTGAGCCATTCCCATAGAAGATCTAATAAAATGTGGAAATCCAACGTAAAATCTGTTAAGGTTAAGGTTAACGGAGCTGCTAAGAAGATGTATGTTTGTACTTCATGCTTAAAATCCGGCAAAGTAGAAAGAGCATAGTTACTTAATAAAAATAAGGGAATACCGATTACGGTGTTCCCTTATTTTTATGTGACCCTATAATTAAAAAGCAGATTATCCACTTGGTGCAACTATACATTAAAGCATGTCAGCTTCTGAATTCCGTAAATATTACTTACCAAATTGATATTCTGCCTTAACTTTTTAACAATAAAATAAATTATACCCGATAATAAGAAGAATAAGTGCCAGGCAGACTGTAATAAAGTTAGTGGGTATAATACACATAATTGCCATTCCAAGACCTATGGAAAACAAGACAAGGCCGCATAATCGTTTCATACAATCTCCAGTTCATTTCTTTATTGTAGTTTATGCACCCTACCCTATTTCTAACACTTATTCTTCATTTAAAATATCATTAACTTTTGTTTTTACGTCTTTATCCAATGGCTCTTCTGTTTTTCCGCCCGCTGTAAATCTTGAAACAACATCTGGTACCATGTCTAAAATCTTTGTCACAGTATCCTGGTTTCTCACATTAACCAAACGCGTTGTTCCATTTTGTATTACTAAAACAGCACTTGGAGAGATCTTTGCTCCCAATCCACCCGCGCTATTATTTTTATCTTTTCCTGCAAATGCACCGGCACCAACACCAAATTGCACATCTACTAACGGAAGAATTATTGTTCCATTTACATTAACCGCATCTCCTACAACCGTTTTTGTTGTAATAAAACTATCCATTCCCTTCAATAGGGATTCTACGGATGAGTTAAAATCATTATTTCCGTTTGCCATATGTTACCTCCTGGATATTAGAATTTTTTCAACAGTTTCCTGAAATTTTTATCTCTATATACCTTTGATATTATTATAAGCAAGGTAAAGAACCTTATTCTACCGCGTATATAAAATTCTCCTTCGAAAACCGTTTGCGTAAAATCGGGTGTTATTTGCAAATTATCTTTCAATATCGGCATGAAGCATGCCAAGACAGCTAGCACTTCTCCGGTAGTCGCTGGGTTTTCAAGACCAAAACGAAGCGAAACATTCCATTTGGACGGGCCAGCGTGAAGGAGTATTCGTACAATTTGATCTTTGATTAGAAGAAAAGAAGCCTTATTCTCCTCATCATTCATAAATTTTTGGAAAGATGTCATTTTTTCATGAAAGCCTTTACCAGTATCAAACACTTTTTTTATAAACTGTAAGATTTTTTGGATCATTGCTTTTATCTTATTTATTATTTTCCCAATAAAAGAACGATTATCCTCAATTCCTACAACAGTTGTATCCGGTTCCTGTGTAGTTGTATCTTCCCGTTCTTCCGATTGTGAGCCTATCTGCTTATGAAACGCTTCTGCTTCTTCTCTCGGTGCATCAATCGGTTCTTCTATTCTATTCTTTTGGCTTGTTCCCTTTTGTCTTTTTCCCCTTTGCTTTGGTTTCTTCTTTTTTCCTGGCCGGATTGGAATTCCAAAAATACGAAGTAAAGGTTCAAACTTATTATCTGTTACTTTTATTTGAAAGGATAGGATAGGAAGAAACCAATGAATACGTATTCTTCCATTTCCCTTTTCAATAAAAGTACCTTTCCCTTCATAACGTACTGGGACAAATAATACCACAAGCAGGAAAGAAAAGACGATACCAAGCAGAATAAGTATAATCCAGCCGATTATTTTTAATATCAACAATATGATATGCAGCATTCACACACATCCTTACGAAATATTTCATTCACCCGCTTACCAGTTAATTTTTTCTGCAAAATATTCTCTTACGTTGAAAGTTCCTGTATTTTGATAAACTACTTCTACAATATGACGGGCTGTTTCTACGGCTTCCTCATAGCCACATGCAATACCAACCACTCGGTAATCTGCCTCTTTATAATGTTTTTGAAGCAAAATATAAGCGGGATAGATATCCAAAAGATTATCTTCATTTGATGCCAGTGTAATTATATAAACATTATGCTGATATTTGTGATGTTTCACCTTCCAGATAATTTCATATTTACTTTTCTTTGCATTTGCTCCCGTAAATAAGTTCCGACACCATTGCACTGTGATATCTCCTATTCTAACATGAACCCATTAATTATTTCAACACATGCACACTTTTCTGCATTGTCTGTACAACTTTGAAGACTATTTAAAATATATGCTTCTAATTCATTATAGTTTCGAAGAAACAATGGTAGTAAGATCAACACCTTTGCCATAATTGCTCTTATGACTTTTTTATCATTTTCCTTAAATACTTCCGTCATCTCCTTTTGTAATCTTGCATAGGTCAGGCGGATATAGTTTTGATCTGCTTTTTCTTCCACTTTGGATATTTCTTCTAAATCTATAAATATACTACTGGATAAGAGCATTGTCATTAGGCGAATGGATTGATAGATTTTATCAAGCATAAGACTCGGCAATATATTTTTGTATGTTTCCTCGAACTCATCTAAAACGGATTCACCTAGGGTAAATGTTTCATATAAGTATTCCTGTTTTCCTTCTAATGCAACAAAATATTCGTCTAGGCTATTTAAAAGTGTACCCATTTCAATGCTTTTATTTTCTTTTACTTTGAAAATAATTGTCTGACATGTATGTCGTTCATCCAAGTCTGCCATGGCATACGGTGTGGATAAGAAAATCACATATAAATCATTGACAAGTTCTTCCAAAATTACTACAAGATCTAAATAATAATTTAAGATTTCTATCTTAGATACAATATGTTTTTGTCTTATTTCAAAAGTTTCGGCATCCCATTGGTGAAAATCGCTTAACAACTCACTTGCCAATCCTTCACCTAATTCTGGAAACGCTTGCGCAAAACCTTCTGGTTCGTCCAACAAAGCTACCGTACGAATCATAAACGTAAGTCCGTCCACTGT
>JBKTKK010000201.1:0-4185 GCA_047242405.1 Lachnospiraceae bacterium
GCCTAGTGTAGATAAAAGTACAGTAGCAGCTAAGATGGCAAATGGTGAAGTCGCTATGACAATTAACCAATTAGTAAAAGTAAATGGAATATTAGAATCAAATGAGGAAACTGACTTTGCTATATCTGGTGTACCATCTTCTGTTAAAAATAAAGGTGAGAAACCAGAGTTTAGTCATTACCGTAATGCGTATAATGGCTCATATTCTGTTTCTATAAGTTCACAATGTAAAGACATAAAAAAGGCTTGTCGTTACTTAGATTATATGTTTAGTGAAGAGGGACATATGTTAACTAATTTTGGTACAGAAGGAGTCTCATATACAATTAAAAATGGGAATGTTGAATTCACAGATGCGGTAATGAACAATGAATTCGCTGACCCTTCTAGTGCAAGATATCGCTATGCAGGATATTATAATTGGCCTAATGCAGCGGAGCAATCTACACAGCAGCTTAGTGATATTGAAAAAGAAATAAATACCAGCTGGTATGCAAAGATGGAAGAACATGCATATCCAACAATTACACATACACCAGAGGAAACAGAAATTATATCCGAAAAGTATACAACGATAGATGACTATTGTAGAGAAATGATACTAAAATTCATAATTGGTACATCGGATATATCAGATTGGGATTCGTTTAAAGAGCAGGTGAAATCGTACGGCATTGAAGAAGTATTAAAATGTAAACAGGATGCCTATAATCGCTATATGGAAAGATAGTTTCTTATGGGGGGAGAGAATGAATAAAGGTAAAATGGGACGTGTAATAAAAAAAGATTTTAAGCGAAATAAAGTACTTTATTTGATGGTTTTACCTGTGATTGCATTCTATATTATATTTTCATATATCCCTATGTCTGGAATTATTATTGCGTTTAAGGATTTTAAACCTGCACTAGGTATATATGATAGTCCTTGGACAAGTGATTTTGGATTTAAACACTTCATTAGTTTTTTTCAAAATCCAGTGTTTTGGAGGTTGATTAAGAATACAATAACTTTAAGTTTGGGAACTCTTATTTTGGGGTTCCCGGCACCAATCATACTCGCGATGATGTTGAGTGAGGTCCGATTTAGAAGAATTAAGAAAACAGTGCAAACTATTACTTATTTTCCTCATTTTATTTCTTTGGTTGTTGTTTGTGGTATACTTAAAGAATTTTGTCTTTCCGATGGCTTATTCAATACAATTGGTTCATGGTTTGGAATGCAACCTACGTCGATGTTACAGCAACCTAAATTATTTCCTGCAATTTATATTTTAAGTAGTATTTGGCAAAAAGTCGGTTGGGATAGTATTATTTATATTGCTGCAATTGCAGGGGTAGATACGCAACTTTATGAAGCAGCAGAATTAGATGGATGTAGAAGGTTTAGGAAATTGTGGTATATAACGCTTCCTTCTATAAAACCGACTATTGTTATTTTATTGATTATGGCAGTGGGTAATATGATGTCTGTTGGATCAGAGAAAATATTATTATTGTATAATGAATCTATATATGAAACGGCCGATGTTATTTCTACTTATATGTATCGTAAAGGGTTGTTGGAATTCAATTTTAGCTATTCGACAGCTGTTAATTTATTTAACTCTACTATAAATTTTTCATTGGTGTATTTAGCAAATATGTTATCTAAAAAGTTAACAGATGAGAGTCTATTCTAAGGGGGAACATATGGTTAAGAAGAATACAATTTCAAGTTATATACCAGATATAATAATTGCAACCGTATTAATTTTTCTTGCGATAATTATGATTTATCCGATGCTATATGAGTTATTTATCTCCTTTAGTGAACCGGATAGATTAGTAAAGGCTAGAGGTATTTTACTTCATCCGTTGGGTTTTGACTTATCCGCTTATAAGGAAACATTTAGTAATAAAGACATTATAAATGGGTACAAAAATACGTTGTATGTCATGTTTTATGGTTTGATTATTAATATAACGTTAACAGCAATGGGAGCTTATTTTCTAACAAGAAAAAATGTATTTTGGAAAAAGCCAGTTATGATTATGATTTTAATAACGATGTACTTTCAAGGTGGATTAGTACCATTATGGTTAACGATTAAAGGTATTGGCTTATATGATAATAGGTGGTCTCTTATTTTACCATGTGCTATTAGTACTTATAATATGATTTTATTAAAGTCATACTTTCAGTCTATTCCGGATAGCTTAGTAGAGTCGGTTATGATAGATGGCGGCGGACATTTTACCGTGTTATTTAAGGTATTTATTCCACTTTCAAAACCCGCTTTGATGGTAATGCTTCTATATTATGGTATTGGACATTGGAATTCATGGTTTTCAGCCAATATGTATTTAAGAAATCATGATTTATACCCGCTACAATTAGTGTTACGTAATATACTTGTGGAAGGAACAACCCAATTGGGAGGTAGCACAGAGAATTATCAGGAGTTTCAAACTACTTTAAAAGCAGCAATGGTCATTGTATCAACGGTTCCGTTTTTGCTTATTTATCCATTTTGCCAAAAATATTTTGCGGGTGGATTAATGATTGGTTCATTAAAAGAATAGGGAGGTGAAAATACTATTGGTATGTGATATATAATTCCCTATACATGCAGTTGGTATTGCATAAGAATTTTTACTTATTCAACAACAATGTTGTTTTTCTCTAAGTTCAATCACTAGTAGTCAAGTCAAAGCTACTGTGTAATCTCTGGCAACAATCGAAATTGGGCTAAGTATAAGGGCGAAAGAGAGTTATTATTATGCGATAATTACATATCCCCGTTCGAGTTAATATTGTATTGGTTAAGTTATTTTACATTGTTTAAGTTATCGGCAGCTAATTACACTTAGTATACAAACTCTATGCTTAATAAAATTCAATATTTGAAATGCCTTTCCCAAAATTCAGAAAATAAGTTTCTGCTTTTTGGGAATTTTATTTTAAGAATGGTATAATCCTAATAATTAAAAAGCAAATTGGAATTAAGCATGTTTTTTGCCCTTATTACAATTCGACAAACAAAGAAGAAAATATTCGGAGATTTGGAAAGACTTAGAGGATGTTTGATATGTTTATATCTATTTTTCGACATTGAAAATGAGATGGAAAGTCAGAACAGAGGTAAAAAACAGACAGGAGAAGTGTTGTGTATAACGAAAATCTGGTATTTGATCATTTTACATTTAAACTGGCAATTCTTCAGAGCTTGGCCTTCGAAAAGGGACTGATGCGTGTTGATTATGGTTTTAGAGATTTTGAAGAATACATTGATTATGCGAAAGATCGGTATTTGGTGGAACTGGAATATAGTGCAAAGGCACTTGCGTATTATCAAGATTATCAAATTCCGTATTATTATGCTGTTTATATAGATAGGTTGCAAGTAAATTGTGATGAATATATTTATCGCCCTTTGTAAATGCGGTTGTGTTTGAAAAACTATTATTTGGAGGTGGAATTTCGAGATCTATGGCTAGCGTGGCAATTGTCGCATGGACCTATATGGAAGTTGGAGAGGTTGTTATAAGAAACAGCGGATCAAGTCTTCTCGCATTGGCATATTGGGTGTCGGTCGGAATCCCGGTACGCATGTATCTATACATCAAAAGAATATCCCTTTCTTATGTTGGAGATACGCTGTTTCGATTATCTGTAGCGGCTATGATATGGTATAGCTATTGGCTGTAGGAAAGGGATAGGTGTGCAGGGAAGGTTAATATATTCAGTTCCATGTTTGCTGGTTCATCTGTGTTGCTTGCATTTTCATTAGGAAAAAGCCGCAAAAAGAAAGAATAGGGATATAGAGTTACCGCAACAGCAATCAATAGCGCCGATAATAAGCTCTGGTATTCCTGATTAATAAGAAAAAGGTACAATCAATAGATATACAAAATGGCTGTCTGGCAACGGGCAGCCTTTTTTGAAAAGAAGTATTTTTAGAAACTTGAAATTTACTATTTTACTCTACCTTCTAGATTGAAAAAATAATTATAAGTGTTCTTTGGATACCGTATAATGAAGTTTAACATTTTCTATTGAATGCAAGTATTGTTTGCCTTGAAAAAAACAGGATGCAAGTAGGTCTTGCTTGATAAAAAACGGGGTTTCGTTTATGGCGATCTCAAGGGAAAGCAAATAGGAGGAAGTTTATAGTGGATTTTGGAAAACAAATCAAACAAATGCGA
>JBKTKK010000202.1:0-4152 GCA_047242405.1 Lachnospiraceae bacterium
ACATAATACTGATAGCTGATATTTTATTTCTTGACTAAACTTAAGATAGAAAAAATTCAGCCAGATTTCTGGCTTATAAGAAAAGGAGATAAAATGGAGAAAAAGTCATTTTCCATTATAGGAACAACTAAGACAAAATCAACCATTGAAAAGACTGCGCAATATATATTTACAATTTGCGGTTTATGTGCTGTTTTTGCCGTGTTAGCAATTACCGTATATATGCTTATCAGCGGTATGCCTGCTATTTTCGATGTAGGACTTAAAGAATTAATTTTCAGTACTGAATGGAAGCCTACAGCTCAAAATCCTAATTATGGAATTCTTTACATAATATTAACTTCTATTGTTGGAACTGGATTGGCTGTTTTGATTGGAGTTCCCATTGGTGTAGGTACTGCAATCTTTTTGGCAGAAATTGCACCAGTTCGGTTAGCAAAAATTGTAAAACCTGCGGTAGAGTTATTAGCAGGGATACCATCGGTTATTTACGGATTGCTCGGTATTTTGATTTTAAATCCTGTTATGTATAAATTAGAGAAAATTATTTTTGCAAATTCTTCAACCCATCAGTTTACAGGAGGGGCGAACTTGATTTCAGCAGTTCTAGTTTTGGCGATTATGATTCTTCCAACTGTTGTAAATATTAGTGAGTCGGCAATTCGATCCGTTCCAGCAAATTATAAAAGTTCGTCTTTGGCCCTTGGGGCAACAAAAATACAGACGATATTCCGTGTGATACTACCATCTGCCAAGTCAGGTATTATGACAGCAATTGTTTTAGGCGTCGGTCGTGCAATTGGAGAGGCGATGGCGATTAGTTTAGTAGCAGGAAATTCTGTAAATATGCCGTTACCTTTTAACTCGGTAAGATTTTTAACGACTGCGCTTGTAAGTGAAATGTCTTATGCGGCAGTAGGAAGTACGCATAGAAATGTGTTGTTTACAATCGGCCTTGTACTATTTGCATTTATAATGTTAATCAATATTACACTTACAAAGATTATGAAAAATGGAGGAAAAAAAGATGAATAGTGCAAGTATATATAACAAAAAAGTTCGTGTAAGCGATTGTTTTGTAACAGGACTTATTTATCTTTGTGCCTCAATCTCAATTATTTTGTTAGCGGGTATTGTTGGATATGTTTGTTATCGAGGGATTGGTTCCATTAGCTGGGACTTTTTAACCAAGGCTCCAAGTGCATTAAAGGGTACTTTTGGTATTGCAGGTAACATTATCAATACCTTATATATGGTTGTGATTACATTGATTTTTTCTACTCCCATTGGTGTTGGAGCAGCAATATATTTAAATGAATATGCAAAGCCAGGAAGAATTGTTCGTATAATTGAATTTACGACAGAAACCTTGTCAGGTATTCCATCCATTATCTTTGGGTTATTTGGTATGGTATTTTTCGGAGGTACGTTAGGATTGGGATATTCAATTTTAACAGGATGTTTGACGCTTACAATTATGGTTCTTCCTCTTATTACAAGAAATACACAGGAAGCGTTAAAAACAGTTCCAGAAAGTTATAGAAGTGGTGCATTAGGGATTGGTGCTACGAAATGGTACATGATTCGTACGATCTTGTTACCAAGTGCTATGCCTGGTATAATTACTGGTATTATCTTAGCAGTAGGTAGAATTGTTGGGGAATCGGCTGCGCTGTTATTTACAGCAGGTAGCGGATATTTACTTCCACAAGTGGGAGGGCTTTTTAAGAAAATCTTTGAACCAGGTGGTACAATGACGGTACAATTATATCTTAGTATGTCCAAAGCAAAATATGATGATGCCTTTGGGACAGCGCTAGTTTTGCTGGTAATCGTATTATTTATTAATTGGTTAACCAAACATTTGTCTAAGAAATTGGATGTGAGCAGGAGGAACTAATGGCTACAAATAAAATTATAACAAAAGATTTGAACTTATTCTATGGTGAACACCATGCATTGATGGATATTAATATGGAAATCAAAGAAAAGGCAATTACTGCATTTATCGGCCCATCTGGATGCGGAAAGTCAACATTTTTAAAAACACTTAATCGTATGAATGACCTAGTTGACAATGTTAAAATAACGGGTAAAGTATTACTTGATAATGAGGATATTTATGATCAAAGAGTAGATACGACATTGTTACGAAAAAAAGTAGGTATGGTATTTCAACAGCCAAATCCATTTCCAATGAGTATTTATGATAATGTGGCCTATGGACCACGTATTCATGGAATAAAAAGTAAGAGTCAGTTAGATGAAATTGTTGAGACTAGTTTACGAGGCGCTGCCCTTTGGGAAGAGTCGAAAGATCGTTTGAAAAAGCCCGCGCTTGGACTTTCAGGTGGACAACAACAACGACTATGTATTGCCAGAGCGTTAGCAGTAGAGCCCGAAGTCTTGTTGATGGATGAACCTACAAGTGCATTGGACCCTATTTCTACTTTAAAAATCGAAGAATTAATGGAAAGTTTAAAAGAAAAATATACGGTTGCCATCGTTACGCATAATATGCAACAGGCTGCGCGTATATCTGACTATACTGCATTTTTCTTGGTTGGTGAGGTTGTAGAATTTGCATCAACGGATATGTTATTTACGAGACCGAAGGATAAGCGAACGGAAGATTATATTACAGGCCGTTTTGGTTGATTTGTGAAAAAAGTCATATGATATGGGAGGAAATTAAATGTCGCCAAGAATGAATTTTGACCATGAATTGGAAGTATTGAACGCTGATTTGGTTGAAATGGGAAATCGTGTAGAGGAGGCTATCAGTTTAACGATGAAAGCTTTTGAAACACAAGATAATGCATTAGCAAAAGAGATTATTCAAGGAGATCGTACGATAAACGATATGGAAAAGGCAATTGAAACGCGTGCCTTATCGTTAATACTCAAACAACAGCCAGTTGCAAAGGATTTGCGAGTAGTTTCAACTGCATTAAAAGTTGTTACAGATATGGAGCGTATCGGTGATCATGCTTCTGATATTGCAGAGCTTATATTAAGAATGAATGGCCAGTCAGCTTTCCGCTTAATTAATGCAATACCGGAAATGGCAAACACCGCAAAAAAAATGGTTCATGATGCAGTATCCGCTTTTATCGCATGCGACATCGAAAAAGCAAGAAATACAATTATGGAAGATGAAGTTGTCGATGATTTGTTTAACGAAGTGAAGAATACGGTTATTGAGAAGTTGCAAAAAGGCAACGAACATGCGGATAACTGTATCGATATCTTAATGATAGCAAAATACTTAGAACGTATTGGGGATCATGCAGTAAATATTTGTGAATGGACCGAATTTCATGAAACAGGTACATTAAAAAATGTGCGTATTTTGTAATATGTGTAAAAATTTACATTGATGATTTAACAGAATGACTTGCCGAATATTAACGATCATTGTAAAATGATTTTGCCTTATTCGGTTTTGAATCCTATTGGGAATCGATACCAATAGGATTCTTTTTTTCAATTGTCAGATTTGCATTATAAAAAAGTTGAGAAAATCACAAAATAATGGTGGTAGGGTCGTGCATAGGTTGCAGCTTTTAAACTGGTGGGTAGCTTTTGACGCATTCATTAATTTACATAAACTTTACGTAACACTGTATTGTTTTTTACAATATTTTGATATAATTATAATAAACTTAGTATAGATCTTTACATTGGCTTAAAGAAGTGGAGGAATTTATGGTGAGAATTTATGTCATTGAAGATGATGATAATATTCGAGATTTGATTAAAATAGCGTTAGGAGGCTATGGTTACGAAATCCAAACATATGAAACTGCCGAAGAAGGTCTACAGGCCATAGAGGCAGAAAAACCAGATTTGGCAATCTTTGATTTAATGCTTCCTGGTATGGATGGTTTATCGGCCATTAAGGTGATACGAAGCAAAGATAGCATAGCAGAAATACCGATCCTTGTTCTAACTGCAAAGGATAAAGAGATCGATAAAGTTGTCGGTTTGGATGGTGGAGCCGACGATTATATGACGAAACCATTTGGGGTTATGGAACTTACGGCAAGAATACGGTCTCTTTTACGAAGAAGCAAGCCTAAAAAAGTATCCGATTGTCATTTAAATTCTGGAAACATAACAATTAATAAGGAGACGAGGGAGGTTTATTAT
>JBKTKK010000203.1:0-634 GCA_047242405.1 Lachnospiraceae bacterium
TGCTTGTATTGTCGCTTAAGTGGCTATCTCCAGTTGCATAATTGATGGTTACGCCTGGCTGATTATTGTATACAAACACATTGAAGAGGATCCCTTCGCCATTGTCCTCAACAGATTTGGCTTCCATTTGGACGCCAGCAGCAACAAGATTATTTCCCTCATAAATAGGTGTTACACGATAGAGCACATGGTTTTCTGTTTCTTTAATATAGTCGGCCACCATATTTTCAAATGGAAGCATACCATCGACATTCATATAGCGTGTACCAGTAATTAAGTTATTAACATTAGCATTTTCACCAGTAAGCTGAAAGCCGATTAAGTGACAACGGTTATATAAATATTTTCCATCTACACAGTCATATTTTACCGTATGCCATCCGGTCGGTTTGACCTGTCCAATACTTCCACGTTCTTCATTAGGCATTATGTCAATTCCAATATTAGCATAAGCAACACCACATCTTCCTAAACTATCTAACTGGCTGTAGGATTCAAACGATGTTGTTGAAAGTTCTGAAGAAAGGAAGGAAGGTACATTGTTGTTAATTTCAATATAAGGCTTGTTATCAAATGCTGGTATCGTGGATAGCAAAATCTCTTGAGAAGAAGGAATTGTAGCAATCGAAGCACT
>JBKTKK010000203.1:644-4127 GCA_047242405.1 Lachnospiraceae bacterium
CTAGTTTCCTGTGGCATGTTATAGTCTGTTTCAAGTTGTGTGCTATCCTTCGTTTCTGCCGTGAGGGTAGTTTCAACTTCGCTACTTTCCACCGCAGTTTCAAAATCAGTGGTTGGTTCGGTAGATGTTATGGTTGGGGATGTACCTGGAGTTAAGTTGGAATTTGCTGTCGAAGCATCTTGAGGAACTAAGAGAACTGCAAGAAAAAAGACAAATGCAATTCCTACAGGTTTTAACCAACCTCGTTCGTGGGGGAAATATTTCACCCATAAATTTCTTACTTGCTTTATAGGCAATGCAAGTATAGAAGCCAATAGAATTAAAACGCTACCAATGTTAATCCCATAGGCAAGAAAAGATATCCAACAAAAAACTACAAACACCCACGAGAAAACTGTGCTTGTAGCCTTTAATGACTTATTCATTTTTCATACACTTCCTTTGTGATTTTTTTGTGTGAGTATCCGGTAAATTCTTTTGCACTGATTAACTTCCATTGTGCCAAATTTAAGTCAAAAGTAAAATCAGAAGGATACATGCGGTTCCATCGATATACGATAATTGTGTTGATATCTTTTTCGTATTCTGCAAGCTTTCTATTTTCCACGAAACAGAAATCCCCTTTCCCTGCTATACTTAAAAAGTTATCATCTGCTATCGGTTTATTGATAGAATTTTCAAATAATTTTTCGGAAAATGAAGAGATTAGCAATCGGCTTGCCGAAGTAGTAGATAATATATCTGCTGTCACAATGCGATCTCGGCTCTGACGACGTTGATTGAATAGCATGCCGCCATTATCATCTAAACAGACGATTATATTCATTTTTTATGCCCTCCTCCATATAATGACACAATTTGGATATTATAGCACAAATTGTGTCATTATGCTACTAGAAATATCAAAAACTTTCGCGCAGTAAAGTGTTTGATGTGAGATTATATATATCAACAAGCAGCTATAATAGTTTCGTTTATCGTGAAAGTTGGCATTGGGATAAAAGAAATTTATAGATAGTAGAGCGGACGGGGGGAGCAAATGCGTTGTATTTTTCAAATACAAACTTCGGTTAATAAGACTGTTATATTATGTTAATTAATGTAAAATTATGGAAAAATAACTTGTGCAGAAATTAGACTAAGTATATAATGACATCATGTGAACTATGATTTTTTAATAGCGAAACAGAAGGACTCTCATAATTGGGATAAGGCAAAAGCCAAAGTGGCCAAGTTACAGAAACATATTTCCAATCAAAGATTGGATTTTCTCCACAAAAAATCGTACCGAGATAGCCAATCGGTACGATGTGATTTGCGTGGAAAATCTGGATATGAAAGCTATGTCTAATAAAGGTTTTGGAAACGGTAAAGCAACGCTAAACAATGGATATGGAATGTTTCTGAAAATGTTGAAATACAAGCTTGCAGACAGAGGGAAATACTTTGTAAAAGTAGACAAATGGTATCCGTCAAGCCAGATATGCAGTTGTTGCGGTGCAAAAAAGCAATTGACTTTGCAAGACAGAGTATACAAATGTGACTGTGGATTGGAAATTGACCGAGATTACACTGCAAGTCTGAACATGAAAAAAGAGGGATTACGGTTACTGACAGTATCCTAATCCTAAATACATAGTAGGCTAGGGACTAGCCGAACTTATACGCTTGCGGACTCTGTGTAAGACGGACAGGCAACCTTACGGTTAGTCAACGCAGTGGAGGTTGTAAGGCCAATCTATGTATTTGGAGGACAGAGCGAAATAGTGGCCCAAATTATTTTCCAAAAGAGCATCCAGCCGTAGATACCCTGACGAATACATATAATAAAATCATGAATTTACAAACCGAAGCTTTTGTTATGGGTGGCGGAACTTATGTGCGAATGCTTCCCCATGCTTTTGCTTTTGGAATAGGTGGAATGCCCAAAACAAAAACAGAAAAAGATTGTCGCTTGTTTGCGCCGCAGTACGGCGGTGCCCATCAGCCTGATGAGGGGCTGTGTATAGAAGCATTCATAAAGGCATTAACCATTTATGTAATGGGTATTGTGGCATTAAACGAAATAGATCTTAAATAGTATTGAAAAATAAATAGAAGCAGGAGTGAAAAGAAATGACGAAAAGAGAAAGAGTTTTAGCTGCAATGAATAATCAGCCAGTGGACAGAGTTCCTGTCGGTTTTTGGTTTCACTTTCCCGAAGATATGGATCTTGAAAAGGAGTGCGTAGATGCTCATTTGGATTTTTTCCATGAATGTGGAACGGACTTTATTAAAATTATGTGTGATGGATACTTCGATTATCCCAATCCTATTATCCCGAGCATTCAGAAGGCAGAAGACTGGTATGGGATGAAACCGCTAGGCTCAAACCACCCCTTTATCAGAGAACAAGTAGAGCGAGCAAAGGAAATTGTGAAACGTTTAAATGGAGAATGCTGTACCTTTTATAACGTATTTTGTCCGATGTCCTATTTGCGGTTTGGTACCTCGGAAGAGATGTTAATGAACCATATGAAAGAGAATCCTGCTGCAATACAATATGCCTTTGAAGTTATTGCACAAGATGTCATTACCTTGTCTACACTTTTAATTACTGAAGCTGGCTGCGACGGGATTTATTATTGTGTGCAAAATGCAGAAGAATATCGTTTTACGGCAGAGGAATACCGTAGACGAGTGACACCAGCTGAACTTATGGTACTAGAGGCGATTAATAAGGTGAGTGAAAACAATATTCTGCATTGTTGTGGATGGGCTGGCGACAAAAATCGCTTAGAGGTTTGGCAAAATTATCCGGCCAAGGTAATTAATTGGGCTGTTTATGTAGAGGAATTATCGATGAAGGAAGGAAAAGCGTTCTTCGGTGGAAAATGCGTACTAGGTGGGTTTGACAATCGTCCTCAGGGTGTTCTTTATAGCGGAACAAAAGAAGAGATCAGTGCGTTTACAAGAGACTTGATTCGAGATACCGGTGAACTAGGATTTATAGTAGGTGCTGACTGTACATTACCTAGGGATGTAAATAAGGAACATTTTACTTGGGTAGTCGAAACAGTTAATGAAAGACAGAAAAAGTAGGAGCAAACAAAAGAGGACAATAGAAAAGGGGAAAATGATGTATCAAATAAACAAAGATCGATATGAAAATATGACCTATAACCGATGTGGAGAGAGTGGGCTAAAGCTACCGGCAATGTCACTTGGATTATGGCATAATTTTGGAGAAGCGAGTCGTTATGACATTTGTAAAGATATTGTTTTAAAAAGTTTTGATTATGGAATTAACCATTTTGATTTGGCCAACAATTATGGGCCGCCAGCTGGTAGCGCAGAGGAAACCTTTGGGAGAATCCTGCAAAAAGAATTAAAGGACTATCGAGATGAAATGGTAATTGCTACGAAGGCTGGTTACCGTATGTGGGAGGGACCTTATGGCGATGGTGGGGGGAAAAAATATCTCGTATCCTCCTTAGACAAAAG
>JBKTKK010000204.1:0-4088 GCA_047242405.1 Lachnospiraceae bacterium
TTTTTGATGCTTACAAGGTGGAAGGGAATAAAGGGGAGATTCAAAAATATCATAATATATATGTCGTGTACACGAGAGAGGCAGAAACTGCGGATCAATATATTGAGAAAACGGTGCATGAAATCGGCAGGAAATATAAGGTGACAGTTGCTACTTCCGATGCGCTAGAACAAGTCATTATATGGGGACAAGGGGCCGGCCGTTTATCAGCGAAGGGACTAAAGGAGGAAATAGAGGCAGTACAGGTAGAAATACGAAGCAATTATCTGAATAAGGAACACGATAGTAAAAATTATTTATTTCAATATCTATCAGATGAAATGGCAGAAATGATGGAAAATGTACGTCTAGGGAAAAGTAAATTTACGAAAAATAAGGACAAGTAGGAGTTATACTCTGTTTAAAGCAGTTAGAGATCGTTCTAACATTTGCAGGAATTAAATTGTTCAATGCCGAATTTTGTCATATGAAGGATTCAAAAATATGTGTTTGATATAGTTTTAACCTATGTCAAATGCATATTTTTTTGTATTTTGCAAGTGGGTAAAAGTAATCTATACTTTAACAAAGAAGTGTTTATGAACAGAGCGATTCACGGAAAGCTGTGAAATGCTATCGTATACATAAAATTTAATGGAAGATAGGAGACATAATATGAGTAAAAATGCACCCTTTAAGAATGACATCGTAGGAAGTTTCTTAAGACCAGCTTATTTAAAAGAAGCGAGAAGCGAATTTGCACAAGGAAAAATTAGTGAAGAGGAACGAAAGGCAGTTGAAGATAGAGCAATTATTGAGTTAATTAAAAAACAAAAAGAAGCAGGCCTTCCGGTAATTACCGATGGAGAATTTCGAAGAAGTTCTTGGCATCTTGATTTTATGTGGGCATTCCATGGGGTAGGCCATAAAAAAACAAATAAAGGTATTCCGTTTCATGGAGAGGCAGCCTTAATTGATGATACTTTTCTAGTTGGAAAAGTTTCTGTTGACAGCCATCCCTTTGTTGAGCACTTTAAGTTTGTAAAACAGTTTGAAGATGAAAATACAGTGGCACGACAAACCATTCCTTCACCTGCACAGTTTTTGTTTCAGATGATTACTCCAGCAAATTTAGAATCTACAAGAGCTATTTATCCGAATGAGGAGGAACTGATCTACGATATTGCAGAGGGGTATAAAAAAGTAATAAAGGACTTATATGCGGCGGGATGTAAAAATATCCAGTTTGATGATTGTACTTGGGGCGTATGTGTTGATCCGAATGCTTGCTTTATCTTAGGCACTGATGAAGCTGGTTTGGATGAAACAATTAAAAAATTAATCCGAATTAATAACTTAGCAATTGAAGGTAAGCCAGAGGCCTTGACCATTACGACCCATATTTGCCGCGGAAACTTCCACTCTACGTGGGCATGTGAGGGAGGATAGGACGTGTGGAGGATTGACGAAATGAAAATGTAGATGCATTTTATCTAGAGTTTGATGATGCCCGTTCGGGTGACTTTGAGCCTTTAAAATATGTAAGTGAAAATAAGAAGGTAGCCTTAGGACTCATTACGACAAAGTCACCAATTTTAGAAGATAAGGAATACATTATAAATCGTATTCATGAAGCAGAGAAATATATTCCCCTTGATCGTTTATGCCTTAGTCCACAGTGTGGATTTGCCTCTACCGAAGAGGGAAATAATCTCACGGAAGAAGAACAGTGGGCAAAGTTAAGATTGGTACGAGAAATCGCACAAGAAGTTTGGAAATAGTAGAAATCTTTACCAAAACATCTGTTGTTTTAACGTATGCTTTTTAAAGTATAAAAATTTCGCTAGAATATTATTGCGATTAATGGTATTGTATATAGGTATGCAAGAAGACATTTTAGATTACAAGAAACAACGGATGAGGAAGAAATGACAGTAGAATTAGAACAACATTACAATAAATTTTGTGAAGAGAAACGATTAACGAGAAGACATGGGCAAGTGGAATATATCACTTCCATGAAATACATTCATGAATTTTTAGGTGAAAATAAGAGTGAGAAAATCTTAGATGTAGGAGCGGGAACAGGTCGGTATTCGGTACAACTTGCACAAGAAGGTTATGATGTAACTGCCGTTGAACTCGTTAAGTATAACTTAGGGATTTTAAAATCAAAAAAAAGTACGGTGAAGGCATATCAGGGAACAGCACTTAATTTATCTCGTTTTGAAGAAAATTCTTTTGATATGACCCTTGTATTTGGACCAATGTATCATTTGTATAACTTCGAAGACAAAGTAAAAGCGTTAGAAGAAGCAAAAAGGGTTACGAAGGTTGGTGGCGTAATATTAGTAGCCTATATTATGAATGAATATAGTGTAATCACCTATGGGTTTAAGGAAAATAATATACGCCAATGTGTGGAAGATGGAAAAGTAACGGATGATTTCCATGTTATTTCTGAACCAAAAGACTTATACGATTATGTTAGAATTGAAGATATACATAACATTTCTGATGCAGTTGGCCTAAAAAGAATAAAATTAGTGGCAGCAGATGGTCCCGCAAATTATATGCGACCAGTTTTAAATGCTATGGATGAAGAAACTTTTGATCTTTTTATGAAGTATCATTTGTCGACTTGCGAAAGGCCGGAATTACTTGGAGCAAGTGCACATACATTGGATATTTTAACAAAAGTTTGTTGATAAATGGGTACCAGAAAAATAGGATTTTATTTATAGGAAAATATGATATAATAAACTCGTTAATTAAATAGTTGGGAATGAAGTGCTCCCTAAGTATTAAACTTAAACCGCTTATTAAGCTAATGACTTCTGTAATTTTATTACGGTGTTATTAGCTTTTTTTTGCGTCTATAAGTAGAAGGAGGAAAAATGTTAACAAGTATTGCACTTATTTTTATATTCGGCTTATTATTGGGGGCCATATTTCAAAGGCTTAAGTTACCTAGTTTGATTGGAATGATACTTGTCGGTATTCTGCTTGGGCCTTATGTTTTTCATATATTGGATGAATCATTACTCCGTATATCTGCGGATATAAGGCAAGTAGCTTTAGTCATTATATTAACTAGGGCAGGATTATCTTTAGATATCGGAGACCTAAAAAAAGTGGGAAGACCGGCAATTTTAATGTGTTTCGTTCCGGCTTGTTTTGAGATTTTAGGAGTAATCTTAATTGCACCGAACGTGTTAGGGGTTACTATATTGGAAGCTGCTATTATGGGGGCCGTAATTGCTGCGGTATCACCTGCAGTGATTGTACCGCGGATGCTTCGAATGATGGAAGAAGGATATGGAAAAGAGAAAGGTATTCCCCAATTAATATTAGCAGGTGCTTCCGTCGACGATGTTTTTGTTATTGTGCTATTTACAGCATTAACGGGATTCGCCAGTGGAGAGCAGGTGTCTGGAAATCTATTTTTGCAAATCCCGATATCCATCGTCTTAGGTATCGTCTTAGGCATTGTTTGTGGGGCTGTGTTTGTTCAGTTCTTTCGATGGGTTCATATGAGGGACTCCATTAAAATCCTAATTGTGTTAAGTGTGTCCTTCTTATTGCTGGAACTGGAACAGCAACTAGAAGGGAGCGTTCCTATTTCAGGTTTGTTAGCAATTATGAGTATGGGGATGGTAATAAACCTAAGATACAAACAACTAGCCAAAAGACTCTCGTTAAAATATAATAAACTTTGGGTAGCTGCGGAAGTATTGCTCTTTTCCTTAGTTGGAGCTACCGTTGATTTACAGTATGCCCGGGAAGCAGGCTTAGCAGCTTTAATTCTTGTAATAACTGCGTTATGTGTCCGCATGCTCGGTGTTTTTGTCTGCATGATCAAAACGAAGCTTACATGGAAGGAAACACTGTTTTGTATGCTTGCTTATACACCAAAAGCTACTGTACAGGCTGCAATCGGAGGGATCCCTCTCGCAATGGGTCTTGCATGTGGCCAGAAAGTATTAACGGTGGCCGTGTTATCCATACTTATTACAGCTCCCTTCGGTGCATTTTGTGTAGACCAAAGTTATAAAAAGTTATTAAAAAAAGAGGAATCATAAAATCATGGGATTTTTATAATTCGGATA
>JBKTKK010000205.1:0-4086 GCA_047242405.1 Lachnospiraceae bacterium
CGTTCCGCTATTTTTCGTATCATCTCATCGCTCAAGTTTCTAACATGGCTACAAACATTTCTTGCGTTTGAGTGACTGGCTAGAAACGGTTTTTTTGTGTGTTCATAAACATCGTAAAATCCAGCATCAGACAAGTGCGATACGTCTATGATCATTCCTAAACGCTCCATCTCTTCTATAAACTGGATGCCAAGATCCTTTAGCCCATTTTTTTTGTCTGGTTTTCCATAGCGTCCTTCTCTTACTAGATTGGGATAAGCAATTTCATTTTCAAAGTTCCAGGATAGTGTCATCATTCGTACGCCTAAGCGATAGAAGTTTCTTAAGTTCTCCAATTTTCCTTTGCAACATCCACCTTCTTCAATTGAAAGCAGTGCTGACATTTTTCCTGCTTTTTGGTTTTCTATTATATCCGAATATTGATAGACTGGCTGTATGTAATCTTTATTAAGAGCAATTTGTTCGTGAAATGTATCAATTAATCCCAAGCACTCTTCCAATGGATTTTTATCATTTCCCATATACACATATGCAGCAAAAGTTTGTAACATATAGCCAGCTTTTTTCATTTTTTCTAAATCCACATGAAAAGAATTTTCTCTTAAACATTCCCTCTTATCACTATCTCGAATTGCAGATATTGTATCGCAATGCATATCAATGAATTTATACATAATTCATTCCTTTCTATAGAAAATATACCTGTCTATCATATGAAACGATATGATATTTTATGTACAGAGATTCTCTTCTTATTTGTATTTTTTACATCCCGGGGCAAACTTTCATACAGCGTTCCAATCTTGACAGCTGAGTTGCTACTTTTTTCAGAATATGATAACATAGATTCCATAGGAATGAAACATCAAATCCTATGAAATCCAAACAAGACCTATTTCAGGCGAAATGGAGGAAAAAACAATATGATAAAAGTTGATAAAATAAGCGTAATGAATTTAGAAAATGCAATGCGCGGTGCTCGAAATCCACTAAATAGCTGGGCTAGAAGCGATAGTTATTATGATGATAAGGGAAATTATATATTAGGTCCAAACGACCTTAATTTGGCGGTTCGTCTTGCAAAAGCGGGAAGTGACCATAGAAAATATTTACGAATGGTTTTTGTATCCGTTGATATTACTGCCCCAATGTATTGGTGGAAAGAATATGATACCTATAAGATTGCAACCGTTGCAAACTCCACAAGTACCATGCATAAAATTCATAGCAAGCCTTTTTCAATAGAAGACTTTAGCCATGACCATATGACAGACTCTACCCTTGCATTTATGCAAACGATCGTAGATCAATTAGAACAAATTAGACTTCGTTATTTAGAAACAAAGTCAAAAGATGACTGGTATGATATGATTCAGTTACTACCTTCTAGTTATAATCAAATGCGTACCTGCACATTTAATTACGAAACCTTAATTAATATTTATCATGCAAGAAAAAATCACAAATTAAAAGAATGGCACACGTTCTGTGATTGGATTAAGACACTTCCATATGCAGAAAATCTTATTACATTCGAAGCATAACGTGTCACTTTATGTAATTCTTATAGAAAGGCAGGTTTAAAAATGGCCTCTTATATTATTACGACCGACTCTGCTGCCGATCTTCCGGCAGAATATATTAAAACACATAACCTATTTGTACAACCGCTCTTTTATAGCATTGATGACCAAACCTACGGTGGAGACCATAACTTAGATTATCCAATCTTTTACCAAATGATGCGGGATGGAAAAATGCCAATTACCAATGCCATCATTCCAGCGGAAATGGTAGAGACCTTAACTCCACTACTAGAAAAAGGATTGGACATCCTCCACATTGCATTCTCTTCTGCTCTAAGTTCTTCTTATCAAAATGCAGTAATTGCTGCAAATGAACTAGCAGAATTGTTTCCAGAGAGAAAAATCATTGTAGTTGATTCAAAATCCGCTTCTTTAGGACAAGGACTGTTGGTGCATAAAGCATTAAAATTACGTGAACAAGGCAAGTCCATGGAGGAAGTTGCCGATTGGATAGAAACACACAAAGAGCAACTATGTCATCAATTCACTGTTAATGACTTATTTCACCTCCATAGAGGAGGCCGAGTTTCCAAGACATCTGCCATTATAGGCACCCTTGCAAGTATAAAGCCTGTACTTCATATTGATATGGATGGAAGATTGGTTCCACTGTCAAAGGTTCACGGAAGAAAAAAATCGCTGGTGACCTTAGTTGATAATATGGAAAAATCCCTTGATGGATATGACGGAAGTAATGATGAAGTGTTCATTAGCCATGGAGACTGTCTAGAAGATGCACAATTTGTTGCGAACTTAGTAAAGGAACGATTTGGTATCGAAACTATCATGATTGATTACGTAAGTCCCACAATTGGTGCCCATTCAGGGCCTGGTACGGTCGCACTCTTCTTTATGGGCAAAACAAGATAAAAAATACCACCAGTTTGTAAAACGTATTCAAAATACGCCTTACCTACTGGTGGTATTTTTTATTTATATTTTAATACAATCGGACCATCCTGTTGCAAAGTTGCGGCCACATCGATGACTCTTTGGTTTGAGCTACCCTTCCACATTAACTTAACGTCTCTTTTGTTTTTGTCATACTTTCCATCTACAATGACATCAATATTATGGATGAAAGGAAGATCTTTTATTTCCTCCCAAAGATAACCGGTGTATAGCCATATCGTTTTCGTCGGATATTTCTGCTTTATTTCTTCTACCAGCATTGAAATCCCCTCGCGATTACGTGGATGCAATGGATCTCCACCACTTAATGTTATTCCATTTGTATACCCTTTATCTAATTCGCTAAATATTTCATCCTTGGCTTTATCATCGAATAGAAGTCCACCTTCAATATCCCAAGTAACCGGATTTTGACATTCTTCACATCGATGGGGGCAGCCGGCTACCCATAAAACAACACGTAATCCGTCCCCATTTAACATATCATCTTTTGTGATATTATGGTACCTCATTATCCTGCGCTTCCTCTCTCTTGTATGATATAAAAGAAAAACCACACCTTCGTGTGGTTGATTCGTTAATTATAATATCATGATTTCGTTACAGCGTCAACAATCACTTGGATGTACTTCCGAATCCTCCATTTCTAATTTCAGAAGCATCGTCATCTAAGGTGATACCATACTCAACAAAAATACCTTGCATAAAGCCATCACCTTTTTGAATACTGCAAGTTTTTCCTTCATTTGAATCATTTGTTATTTTAGCAAAAATATGGCCTTCATTGTCCGAATAATAATAATCACTATCAATAATTCCTACTGTATTATTTAACTGTAGACGGAACTTGAAACCTAAGCCACTTCTCGGATAACACTTTAAAACCCAATTTTCTTCCATCCATACTCTTATTCCAGTTGGAATTTTAATTGTTTCTCCTGGAGATATTGTAAAACCTGTAGGCGCATAAAAATCATAACCGGCTGACCCAGATGTAGCTCTTTTTGGTAATCTAATTGCCTCATATATTTCCTTGCAAATAGCCTCCGTATCATCGCCAAATGTATCTGTCCAACCTTTATAAAATTCTTCAAAACTTACTTTTTCGAATTTTGCAATTCTTCTCATCTTTTATTTCTCCTTGCAATCCTTCATTTTGTTTTTTCATTGTGGGAAATAGAACACCAATATACGTAACAATAGAAAAACCACACGATATCGTGTGGTCTAACTGTATTCAATCATACCATGATTTATAAGTACCGTCAAGAAATCTAGATTCTTTTTGTTATTAACCAATCAGGGATAGTGAAATCATCGTCTGACTTCACTATCCCCAACACAAAATACTTTTTCAATTTGTTTTTATTATTTATGATTTTTATTTTAATTTTCTTCTTGGGAAAGCGACAATTCCAAAGAAGGCTGACAACATAATTGAAAATAACAATCCAATTGGTAGTTTTTCCCCTGTAGACGGTGCATTTGTATTATCTGTCCCTGATTCCACAGTAGACGCTTCCTCTGTCGTTGCTTCTTCACTGCTAGACGCCTCCTCTGTCGTTACTTCTTCACTGCTAGACGCCTC
>JBKTKK010000206.1:0-4078 GCA_047242405.1 Lachnospiraceae bacterium
ATCCAAGGCTTCGCCACGTTTTTTTGCAGCATCGATATAAACCCTCAAATTTTCCTTCGCTTTTTGTTGCCCGATGTACTCTGCAAGCATCTGTGGGCGCAAGCTACCTTCTATTTTTTGATCTTCCTCTATATAATCAGTAGTTATAATTCGTCTACTCATGTCCATCCTCACAATCACATTTTAAAATAATGAAACTTTTTTTAATGCCGCCTTCAGTATCGTTTCAACATCCATATCTGCTGTAATATCAACCTTTTGCACCGCTTTTAAAGCTTCACTATTGGAATAACCAAGAGCCGTTAATGCTAAGACTGCTTCCGATTTTGCATCATTTTGCGCTGTCTTTTGAACAACTTGTGCTTCACGGTTCGCTTTAATTTCAAAGGCATCTTCGAGTTTTAATTTGTCCTTCAACTCTATAATTAACTTTTGTGCTGTCTTTGCTCCCACTCCAGGTGCCTTTGATATTGCCTTTACATCATCCGACAACACTGCAAAACGTAAGTCATCGGGAGATATCACGGATAAAATTCCGAGGGCACCTTTCGGCCCGATGCCATTTACACCGATAAGTAAGCGAAAGACCTCTAAATCCTCTCTTGTAAAAAAGCCGAATAATTTAAGTGCATCTTCTCTAACATGTAAATATGTATATATTTTCATCTCACTTCCTAAGGAAGGCAATTCTGCGATTAAACTACCAGGAACATTTATCTGATATCCGATCTTGTTTGATTCTAAAACGATACTGTCTTCAAATATTTCTACTAATTCACCTTTTATAAACGAAATCATAATTCCTCCATCTATCGTGCAGGACATTCTACACCTATGTTATCATAGTTATTATCATAACATACCCCTTTTCAAATAGCAACTAAGTGCGTACAAACGTTCTAAATATTTCATTTTTTCCACCACTTGGAATTGATTTCTCTTTGTAATACCGATATAATAGAGGGGAAACCATTACTTATTTTTTGCAAAGGAGTCTCCTTGTGATTTTAATTACAAAAGAATTTTCATGCAAGTCAAATTATGATTTTCGTAAAATTGGTCCACTTGAATCTCTTTTATTTTTTGATATCGAAACGACTGGGTTATCTGCCATGACTTCGTCTTTATATTTAATTGGCTGTGTTTATTATAAAGAGGAACGTTGGCACTACACCCAATGGTTTTCCGAGTGTATGGCAGATGAAGTAGAAATTTTGAAACAATTTTTCTCCTTTAGTAAAACCTTTACCCATCTCATTCATTTTAATGGAGACGGTTTTGACATTCCCTACGTCCGAAACTGCTGTAAACAATATAACCTCGATTATAATTTTAATCATTTAGTAAGTTTTGATATATATAAACGAATAAAGGCTCTGAAAAAACTGTTAGCCTTAGAAAATATAAAACAAAAAACATTAGAACGTTTTTTAAATACTGGCCGCATTGATCCATTTACGGGAAAAGAACTGATTGAACTGTATAAAGAATATCAAAAAACGAAAGAGAAACGACTGCTAGATATCTTATTGAAGCATAATGAAGAAGATATTATAGGACTTCCTAATCTCTTAACGCTACTGTCCTACGAAATTAAGGCAGATGAAATTGAAGATATTCATTCCAATTTTTTCCCCAATGGCACGGTTGCACTTACAATCGAACGGAAGTGTCAAGTCCCCGTCCCCATAAAGCGACAGTGGGATAACTTTAACCTTGCTTTTCATGAAAAAGTTTTTACGCTACATATCCCGTTGTATGAAGGCGAATTAAAATTCTTCTATCCCAATTATAAAGATTATTTTTATCTGCCAGAAGAAGATATGGCGATTCATAAACGCGTAGCAGAATTTGTTGACAAGAGTCATAAAAAGAAAGCAACGGCTGCCACCTGCTATACGAAGCGGCAAGGACTCTTTTTACCACAGCCACATCCTATTTTTGAACCGGTCTTTTACGAAAGTTATAAAACAGGAGCTTATTTTGAATATACCGATGAAGCATTCAAAGAAAAGGAGAAAGCAGTTGCTTATATTCAAACATTAATACATTCCATTGGATCGTGAATAAAATGAGAAAAGAGTCTGAAAATTCAGACTCTTTTCTCATTTATAACCTTAAAATTATTCTTCTACTTCTTCTTGTGGAGCATCCATTAGAAGCGCTTTGATGCTTAAGCTAATCTTCTTAGATTCTTCATTGAAATCTACAACTTTAGCTGTAATTTCTTCTCCAATAGTTAAAACATCAGCTGGCTTTTCTACGTGTTCTTTGGAAATCTGTGAAACGTGAAGAAGCGCATCTACACCTGTTTCTAATTCAACAAATGCACCAAAGTCAGTCATACGAGCAACTTTTCCTGTAACTACGTTTCCTACTGCATATTTTACATTTGCATTTGCCCATGGATTTGTTTCTGGGAATTTTAAGCTTAACGCAATCTTTGTTCCGTCGATATCTTTAACTAGAACTTCAACTTTTTCACCAGACTTAAAGATTTTCTTAGGATTTTCTACTCTTCCCCAAGACATTTCAGAAATATGAAGAAGTCCGTCTGCACCACCTAAGTCAATAAATGCACCAAAATCAGTTACGTTTTTAACAACGCCTTCTACCTTCTGGCCAACTTCTAAGTTTGCAAATAATTCTTCTTGCATCTTTTGCTTTTTCGCAACGATTAACTGCTTGCAGTCACCGATAATTCTACGTCTCTTAGGATTGAATTCTGTAATAACGAATTCTACTTCTTGTCCTGCATACTTGTCTAAGTTCTTTTCATAGCTGTCAGAAACCAAACTTGCTGGAATAAATACTCTGCTTTCGTCTACAATAACACTTAAACCACCAGATAATACTTGAGAAACTGATGCTTTTAAAACTGTCTTATTGTTAAATGCTTCTTCTAATACTTTGCTTGCTTTTTCAGCCTGTAATCTTCTGTGAGACAATTGAACCTGTCCTTCACCATCGTTTACTTTAAGTACTTTTGCTTCAACTTCATCGCCTTCTTTAACTAAAGTTGTTAAATCAACGTTTGGAGTACTTGTGTATTCATTTCTTGTAATGATACCGTCTGCCTTATAACCTATATTTAAGACGATTTCGTCTTCCTTTACAGCGATAACTTTACCAGTTACTACCTCTCCTGTGCTAATTGTCTTAAATGAATTTTCTAATAATTGTTCAAAACTTAACTCTGACATCTGTTTTTGAACCTCCTCAATGATTTTATTTGGGGTGGAAGCCCCTGCTGTAATACCTACCTTTTTCATAGATTCTATCCAACTGGGGTCTAAATCTTCTAGTGTCTGTATATAGTAAGTATTTTTACATTCCTTATTGCAAATCTCAAACAGCTTTTGCGTATTTGAGCTGTGCTTGCCTCCAATAACGAACATGCAATCTACACCGGCAGCAACTTCTTTTGCCTCTACTTGACGTTCCTGCGTTGCATTGCAAATCGTGTTTACAACATTTATATCATAACCCTTTTTTGAAATATTTTCAACTAAATCTTGAAATTTATTGTAATTAAATGTCGTTTGAGACACTATGCAGACCTTCTTCCCTTCTTCCACAGGTAAAGATTCTGCCTCTTCTATCGTTTCTATCACAATGGCCGGGGTATTACACCAGCCGATTATTCCTTGAACCTCTGGGTGTATTTTACTACCAGCTATAATTATCTGTCTTCCTGCCCGGCTTTCTTCATCCACAATACGATGAATTTTTTTTACAAACGGACATGTTGCATCGACTATTTCCACCGGTTTATTTTCAAGCAAGTCATAAATATGTTTTGCAACGCCATGGGATCGGATAATTACTATCCCCTCATTTTGTGCTTTTAACCCATCCTCATCTTTTATAACTTGTACGCCCCTTGCTTCAAGGTCCTTTACCACTTCTTCATTATGGATAATAGGCCCGAACGTATAAATCGGTTTTCCTACGTGTAACTTTGTCTGATCATAAACCGTTTCTACCGCACGTTTTACTCCAAAGCAAAAACCGGCAGATTTTGCAGTAATAATTTCCAAACAGCTAACCTCTCTTTTCTCTTATAATTGTTACAATC
>JBKTKK010000207.1:0-4045 GCA_047242405.1 Lachnospiraceae bacterium
GCCATACAAAAGTATGGTACTTGTGACATTACTCCTCGTTTTAGGTATTACGGCAATTGAACTATTACGACCAGTCATCATCGGGGATGCAATTGATTTATATATAAATGGATATGACACGCCTTATGTTGAAACAAATAAAGGGGATCATGGTGCCTTTGCCTATAGAGGAACCTACTTGAAGAAGGCCTATGATATAGGTGGGAATACAGAAGATAGCTATTGGCAAATTATTCTATATCAAAATAATTACTACTTATTTCAGGATATAACAAAACAAGAGCAAGAGATGATAGCAAATGCGAATTCTTCCTCTGATTTAAATTTTCAAAAAATGCAGGGAGAAAGTCAAAAGGAAGCGAATTTGTCAGTAACGGTTAATGGAAAGACAGTTACAGGATATTTATTAAGGCCAGCGGATTTAAAAATATTAAGGCAGACCGACTTCATTGGCATTTTAAAAGCAGCAGGTATCTACTTTGTTTTATTAATATTACTTGTAACCTTTAGTATGTTACAGTATTGGATTATGCAAAAGATTGGTCAAAAAGTTATTTATAGGATTCGTCAAGATTTATTTGCGCACGTCCAAAATCTTTCAATGCGGTATTTTGATTTAACACCCATTGGGAAAATCGTTACTCGAATTACTAATGACGTAGAAGCATTAAATGATATGTATGCAAACATTTTAGTACGGCTTTTTAAGAATATCGTAAAAATCATTGGAATTGCCCTAGTGATGATTTTTATTAATGGGAAAATGGCCTTACTTTCTTTTCTCATGGTGCCCATCGTTTTTTTACTGACCGTATTATTTAAGAAGATTTCAAGAGAAGCGTACCGGTTAACGAGAACGAGAATTACAAACTTGAATACCTTTTTATCGGAAAATTTGTCCGGAATGAAATTAATACAGATATTTGTCCGGGAAAAGGAAAAATACGATGATTTTAAAGATCGAAGTATGGCCTTATACCAAGCTAATTTTAGAGAAATTATGGTCTTCGCCATTTTCCGCCCAACGATTTATATGGTATCCATTTTTGCTTTAATTATTGTGCTAGGTGGAGGGGGAACCTTCGTTCTCAATCATACGCTATCCATTGGTACTTTATTTATCTTTGTACAGTACATCAGTAATTTGTTTGATCCAATCCAAGAATTGGCTGAACAATTTAGTACGCTCCAATCAGCCATTGCCAGTGCAGAGAAAATTTTCCAGGTATTAGATGAAAAGCCATTAATCGTGGAGCGGGAAAGTCCAACATCCATACCTAAGGTAAAAGGTAAGATTGAATTTAAAAATGTTTGGTTTGCCTATGAAAATGACGATTACATATTAAAAGACGTTAGTTTTACGATTGAACCAGGCGAAAAAGTCGCCTTCGTCGGTGCCACCGGCGCAGGAAAATCTTCAATTTTAAATTTAATTGGCAGGTATTACGATATTCAAAAGGGAGAAATTTTAATTGACGGAGTAAATATTAAAAACCTTCGTTTGGATGAATTAAGAGCAGCAATCGGTCAGGTTCAACAAGATGTATTTTTATTTACCGGCGATGTAAAGAGTAACATCCGCTTATTGGATGAAAACATTAGTGAGAAAGAGATATTAGATGCAGCAAGTAGTGTAAATGCAAGTAAGTTTATACAACAATTGCCGCATAAATTCGAAGAAAAAGTAACAGAAAGAGGAGCCACATTCTCTGCAGGGCAGAGGCAATTAATCTCCTTTGCCAGAACTTTAGCACACAATCCTACTATTTTAGTTATGGATGAGGCAACTTCTAACATCGATACTGAAACAGAGATATGGATTCAAGAGGCCCTTGAAACTTTAATGGATGGGCGTACAACGATTATGGTGGCCCATCGCCTTTCAACCATTCAACATGCCGACAATATTATTGTGATGCATAAAGGGGAAATAAGAGAATCTGGAACCCATCAAGAATTACTTAAAAAGGATGGAATATATAAAAAACTATATGAATTACAACTAGCTTAGGTAAAAAGCAAAGCCACCTTTTGGTGACTTTGCTTTTTTTGTGCGTCCAGCATGGGCGCGAAGATTTCTTATTATCAAATGACGAAACAATCATTGCAGACTACACCGACACAATATAAAAAGGATTGTCCGTTTCTAAAAGAGTTTGTCTTGCACTTGATAACGTTCAGCTACATCTGCAGACAGCGTATACATAGCAGTAGGATGTCCGAAGATAATTGGATGGTCAAATCTGTCACTGTCTCACAGGATAATGATGGTGAATTTTATGCAAGCGTTTTGTTTGCGTTTGTGAGTTGATAACAGATGTAATGAAAGGGGTTAATACCATGAGTTTTGAAGCATTCAGTAACGACGATATTCAAAAGATAGTAGACCATACTTTAACAGTAATGTCTAAGGAAGCACTCAAAGAGCAAATAGAAAAACATGGAGGTGAAGAAAAATATAGAGAGTATTTAGCGAGTAGCTTAGCAAATGAGCAGGCTATGGCTGATTTGATTAAATGGTATGGTAGCAAAGAAAAAGCTATGGAAGCTGCATTACAAGCTACTGGAAATGTAGAAGATTTTAATCCAGAGCAAGATGAAAATGAGAAAATCTACAAACAGTTTGTGTTTGCAAAAATGGAGAATAACGACCAGATGGCAAAAGAAGCGGTTACAATGCTTGCAGAAAACTACAAGAAATTATTTCATTTGGATAATGCTAGAAATATTCTGCTTGATTTAGCGAAAGAATATTTATCTCACGAAAAATTAGCAGAGGCTACGGATAAACAGTATGGAACAGGCTGTGCAGAATACATTGCAAATGCAATCAAGCTATATTACGGAGTTTAAGAAAATGGCAAATATCTGTTATCTTTTCGAGGAACGATGAAGATAAACCTGAAAGGAAGGCTGTGCGGACCGATTGGGCCGAAACGTTTAATCAGTTGTCCCTTGACCACATTTCTTACCAAGTCGAAGACCTTACGATTCTAAATGATGTATGTGCTCACTTTATTGCAGGACGGAAGTACCTCATCACTGGTGAGAGCGGAAGCGGAAAATCTACATTGCTTCGACTCATTGCTCAAATTGGCGATGTCCAGTATGGTGGACAAATCCTTTATAATCAGCACGAAATCAGATCCATTGCATACGATTCATACTATGAAAAAGTATGTCCTGTTTTTCAAGACCCCTATCTCTTCTACGCCACTTTGGAAGATAATATCTGCGTGGGGCGTCCAATTTCCGAGGATGTCTATTGTGGTGTAATTAAGAAGCTGAATTTAGAGTACCTACTGAAACGGTATCACAATCAGGAATTAACACCGGAGATTATGGAAACGCTATCCGGCGGCGAACGGCAACGCGTTGCCTTGGCCCGTGCAATGGTTGGACGACCCTCGATATACTTGCTGGATGAAGTTACCTCTGCACTGGATCAAGGCAATGCGGAGTTGGTAGAACAATTACTATAAAAGGAACCTGCAATGGTGATTCATATCTGCCACAAGCCGAATTCTGCTATGGCAACACGGTATGATGGAATGTACGAACTGGCTAATGGCATGTTAACGCCAACGGCTTTCTAAAAATCAAGCATATCAAGATCGGTTCTGTCCCTTTTCATGCGCCCAGCATAGGCGCAATCTTATGGGTTAAAGTCCCTACACGTCCTAGTAGTTTACAACAAGCGAAAGTGGAAAGGCTATTGGAGAATCTCCAATAGCCCAATCGGAAATTCAACGAATGAATTTCCTCCTACTCAATTAGAAATGGAAAGATGAGATATATCATCGTTCCGATGACACCAGTGCCAAATATAATTGCAATGGCATTGACTTTGTATTTACGAAGGATAAATAAACCAGCGGCGAAAAGTGAAAATTCTACGACTCTAAAATCCTGTAGCACGATGGAAGACTTATCTGCTTCGAATAAAGCTAATAAAAGGATTGATAGGCCTGCGGCTGCAATTAAGGCTACAACGGCGGGACGAAGGGCAGATAAAACTGTTTGCACACCACCAAAGTTCCTATAT
>JBKTKK010000208.1:0-4026 GCA_047242405.1 Lachnospiraceae bacterium
AACAAACTATCTGGACTTTACCAATGCGAAAGATTTACTTCATATCCGTTATGAAGTTTTTTATGAGGGTGTATTGGCAGATTGGGGCATCATTG
Source organism: Lachnospiraceae bacterium (assembly GCA_047242405.1). Classification (GTDB taxonomy): domain Bacteria; phylum Bacillota; class Clostridia; order Lachnospirales; family Lachnospiraceae; genus Fimimorpha. The sequence continues at coordinate 96 of JBKTKK010000208.1, forward strand.
AAAATATTGACCTTTTGCCCCATGAAAGTAGAGAAATTACGCTGCCAACGATCCTAGACGGGAATGGAAATTGTTCTGTGCTTCTCACCTACATACAGAACAAAGATTTGCCCCCTACAAGTGTCGGACATATTTTAGGCTTTGATCAGCTGTTCCTAGCAAATACTCCCGTACTACCAGAAGTTAATCCAGTTGAACAAGAGGATGAACAAGGCCTACCGATTACCTTAGAGGAAAGCAATCGCCTACTAATCCTAACAGGAAAGCATTTTCGTTATACCTTTGATAAAGCGAAAGGACTTTTTCAATCAATTAATTATAAAAATAAAGAATACCTTCCTACTCCGATGGAATATAATATTTGGCGTGCTCCGATAGACAATGACAGAGAAATACGTAAGGAATGGGAACGGGCTGGCTATAACCGGGCACAAAGCCGCGTATACGACACAGCAGTTGAATCTTTAAAAGATGGCATTACAATTAACTGCCATTTATCGCTTACACCTATTTACTTAGAAAAAATTTTAGATATTAAAGCTACGTTTACAATTTTATCCAATGGCAACATATCAGCAACCCTTTCTTGTCAAAAAAATATGGAAATGCCATTTTTACCTCGCTTTGGTATTTTACTGACGCTTCCAAAGCAAATGGAACAAACCGAATACTTTGGCTATGGACCTTACGAAAGCTACGAAGACAAGCACCAAGCCTCCTATTTAGGATTGTTTCAAACGACAGCCAAAAAGAACCATGAGGATTATATAAAACCACAGGAAAACGGCAGTCATTTTGGTTGCCATTTTGTTAAAATAATGGATGATTGCAAGAGAGGCATCTGTATTACCTCCAACAGACCATTCTCCTTCCATATTTCTCCGTATACACAGGAAGAATTAACGACAAAGAGACATAACTTTGAACTAGTAGAATCCGATACGACTCAACTAGCCATTGACTACCGTCAAAGTGGAGTCGGCTCAAACAGCTGTGGTCCGCGCTTAAATGAGGCCTACCAATTTAATGAAAAAAACTTTACGTTTCAATTTGATCTTGCATTTATGTAAAAAAAAAGATAAGCGATGGTGATCTATCGCTTATCTTTTTTTTATGAATTAGGCTTACTTTTGATTTTGCTCTCTGATTTTTTCATCTAACTCTGTTAAATACATCCAGCGGTCCATTTTCTCTTCTAATTGGTTTTCTGCCTCTTCTTTTTCTTTACTAATGGCATTTAATTTCACAAAATCTCGCGCATTTTCAATCATCTGTTTTTCCAGGTCTTCAATTCTAGCTTCTAGGGATGCGATATCTTCTTCGATGGTATCCCACTCTTTTTGTTCTTTGTACGTAAACTTTAATTTTTTCGGTTTCACATACGTATCATTATTATTTTTTTGTTGTTTCTTATCCTCAACTTTTTCGACTGCATTTTGTGGCATTTCCTGTTCGTGTACAATTCGATAATCGGTATAACCACCTTCGTATTGACGGATTGTTCCATTTTCAAAAGCAAAAATTCTTCGCACGCATCGATCCAAGAAATAACGATCATGAGAGACACAGATTACAATGCCTTCAAATTGGTCGAGATAGTCTTCTAAAATTGTTAATGTCTGAATATCTAAATCGTTGGTAGGCTCATCTAGTATTAATACATTCGGTGCTTCCATTAAAACACGTAATAAATTCAAACGCCTTTTTTCCCCACCGGAAAGTTTTCCAATTAAACTATACTGCATCGATGATGGAAATAAAAATTTTTCTAACATCTGGGAAGCCGAAATCAAACCATCGGTTGTTCGTACATACTCGGCCGTATCCTTAATATAGTCAATTACCCTTGATTCTGGATTCATATAAGCGATATTATCTTTGGATACATTTGTTTCAATTTCCTGAGAGTAGTAACCTATTTTAACCGTTTGTCCAATTTCAATCTGACCGAAATCTGGTTCCACTTTCCCGACAATCATTTTCATTAAAGTCGTTTTCCCACAACCATTTTCTCCAATAAAACCGATACGGTCTCCCTTTAAAAAAATGTAGGAAAAATCGGTGATTAATGCGCGATTGCCGAAACTTTTTGATAAATGATCTAACTCTATCGTAGTGCGGCCCAGTCGAGTTGAGATGGAACTCATTTCTATATGCCCGTCCGTCGTTGGTGCAGCTTTACTATTTAACTCTTCATATCGCTCAATGCGCGCCTTCTGCTTTGTGGATCTGGCACGGGCACCTCTTTTTATCCATTCAAGCTCGGTTCTTAAAATACTCTGTCTTTTTCGTTCCCCTGCTAATTCCATCGCTTCTCTTTCTGCTTTTAATTCTAAGAAGCCAGAGTAGTTTGTCTGATAACTAAAAATGCTTCCCTTATCAATTTCAATGATGCGATTTGATACACTATCTAAGAAATATCGGTCATGGGTTACCATTATAAGAGATTTACGATAATTTCTTAAATATTCTTCTAACCACTCTGCCATATCATTATCTAAATGGTTTGTCGGCTCGTCCAGCACCAAAATATCCGCCGGTGATAACAATACGGCAGCTAGTGCAATACGCTTTCTTTGTCCTCCAGATAAGTGGTTTACGCAGGCATCAAAATCTTGAATCCCTAGTTGCATTAACATTGCCTTTGCATTGGCCTCAACGGTCCAAACATCATCTTTTACTGCCGCATCTTTTATTACACTATCAAGTACCGTTTCGCCCTCTTTCAACTCTGGATTTTGAGGAAGGTAACGTATCACAACATGATTTGCCTTCGTTATCGTACCTTCATCTGGCTCCTCTAATCCAGATAATATCTTCAATAAAGTTGATTTACCGGTTCCATTTATTCCAATTACACCGACTTTCTCTCCTTCATTCAAGGAAAAGAACGCATGATCTAACAACACGCGTTCTGTATATGCCTTTGTTATATTTTCAGCTGTTAATAAATTCATGGTTGCCCCTCTATTCTAAACAAATTAATACCATATTCACTTATTATAAGGGGTTACAAACCATTTGTCAAAACACTTATTCAAAACGCACAATTTCTTTCTTTAATCTACGAATAATCTTCTTTTCTAATCGTGAAATATAGGATTGGGATATTCCGAGCAAATCGGCAACCTGCTTCTGTGTCATTTCCTCCCCATCGTCACTATGTAAACCAAATCGAAGTTCCACAATTTGCCTCTCCCGTTCGGAAAGTAGGCTAATGGCATGGTCGAGTAATTTTTTTTCTACCTCGTCCTCGATATCTTTATAAATAATATCTTCATCGGTACCTAAAATATCGGAAAGAAGTAATTCATTGCCGTCCCAATCAACATTTAATGGTTCATCGATGGAAACTTCCAACTTCGTTTTGTTATTTCTTCGTAAATACATTAAAATTTCATTTTCTATACATCGAGAAGCGTAGGTCGCTAATTTTATGTTTTTATTAATATTAAATGTGTTTATTGCTTTAATTAGGCCAATTGTTCCAATGGAAATAAGATCCTCTACGCCAACACCGGTATTATCAAATTTTTTCGCTATGTATACAACTAGGCGCAAATTATGTTCAATTAATAGAGACTTTGCTTCTTTTTCATCGGTAGTACCTAGTTTATTAAGGGCAATTGCTTCTTCTTCCGACTCTAAAGGAAGGGGCAAGACATCGCTTCCTCCAATATAGTGCACCTCACCTTGCTTTGTCATAACCATATTTCGGAAGGTAGGAACAATTTTAAACTGAAACCTGTTGGGAACTGAAATCTTAATTATCATTGCAAACTCCTTTCATAGCACGCTTCAAGTGTACATCTGCTTCACACGAGGCCTGGGTGCAGAATCATTTCATAATCGTCTTTCGAAAAAACAGTGTCATTAAATCCTATTACCGGATTTTTTATTGTAATATTCGCAGTATCATTTTGTATTGTCA
>JBKTKK010000209.1:0-4025 GCA_047242405.1 Lachnospiraceae bacterium
GCTCTTCCGGTTTTGCTTCCGTCACTTCTACTTCTGGCTCTTCCGGTTTTGCTTCCGTCACTTCTACTTCTGGCTCTTCCGGTTTTGCTTCAGACTTTTCTATCTCATTTTCTAAGCTCTTCTGTTGTTCGGATTCAGCTATGGACTCGGCGGTAATAAGAGAAGGAACATTTTCAAAATCTTCCTTTACCTGTCTAATATCTAATTCTACTTTTTTCTTAATATTATTAATACTAGAATCATTACCTGCAGATAATATTTGTGCAAAAGTTGCTTTTGATTTTTCTAACATTTCATCAAATTGGACTGGTACCTCTTCTGGTTCCTCCCAGTCTTCCTCGATATCTGTATTATCTTTAACCACTTCATGCTCTTTCTTCTTTTCAGAAGAAAGTAAATCCACGTCAATCTCAATGGTTTCATTCTCTACTGACTTTTCTTTTTGGCTTTCTGTTAGAGGCACATATAATGATTTTAACTTCATAGCCTTTTCTACATATTTACCTAGACTAAACCAAAGTATAATCTCATTGCACAACTTAACGCAAGCATCGCCATCGCCAGCTTTATGATACAGTTCGGCAAGTTCATACGCCCACTTTTCATCAAAATCTTGTTCTTTATACTCTTCTAAAATCTTGATTAATTCTAATGTTGGAACACCCTTTGCCTTAGCTAATTTATACTTTAATATAATACCACTTAAATCATTCGGCGCAAGTTGCACAAACTCTTGATAATAACTTTCTGCATCTTTATAATTTCCACAATCTAAAGCGAGTTCTGTAAGGCGATAAACAATCCTTCTACCAATTGGTGCATACTCATATGCCTGTAATAATGCATCTATCGCTTCTTCATATCTTCCGTTTGTTTCGTAAACTTCGGAGACTGTTGTTAACATTTTTACGTCTTTTACACGGTTCCAATCAATCGTATCACAAATTTTCATTGCAGTAACGATATCTTTTTTTGCAACCAACTTTTTAATATGTTCTGTCTTTAACCTGTATTCGTACTTATCCATTTTTTCCTCCATTTACCGCGTTGTTCGCGGCATACAGGTAGTAAACCATTTGTACCTTAATACAATCCGTTTACTTCGTTCTCATTTGTCTTATTCTCTACAACTCAACTCTTCCTTCTAATGCACGTAGCAAAGTAACCTCATCAATATATTCAAGGTCTCCTCCAACTGGTACACCACTTGCAATTCTTGAAACTTTAATACCAGATGGCTTTATAAGCTTGCTAATGTACATTGCCGTTGTTTCCCCTTCGAGACTTGAATTAGTAGCAATAATAACTTCTTTTACATCCCCCTGAAGTCGCTGCATGAGCTCTTTTAGTTTTATATCACCAGGTCCTATTCCTAACATAGGAGAAATTGCCCCATGTAAAACGTGATAAACGCCTTCATATTTCCCAGTCTTCTCATATGCTGCCAAATCCCTTGTATTCTCCACTACCATAATAATAGACGAATCCCTCTTTGAGCTGCTACATATTGGGCATAATTCCTGGTCCGTCAATGTAAAGCAGTTTTTACAATAACGAACATTATTTCTTGCATCGACTAATGCATCCGAAAGTCTCTTAACGGAATCCTGCGGCATGTTAATAATATGAAAAGCCAGCCTTTGAGCTGACTTTGCGCCGATCCCAGGTAGCCTTGAAAGCTCCTCAATCAACTTTGTTATCTGACTGCTAAAATAGTCCATTAGAACGGAAACCCTCCGCCTAAACCACCTAGACCACCAGTGAGTTTCTGCATATTTTCATTGGACGCTTCCTCAACTTTTCTCAATGCTTCATTTGCTGCCGCAACAATTAAATCCTGTAACATTTCGATATCATCTGGGTCTACAACTTCTTCCGCTAATTTAACACCTGTAATTTCTCTTTTTCCTGTAACAGAAACTTCTACAGCACCGCCACCAGCAGTAGCAGTAAACACTTTTTCTTCCATTTCCTTTTGTTGTTCTTCCATTTGTCTTTGCATTCTCTGCGCCTGTTTCATTAAATTATTCATATTCCCTGGTAATCCACCGGAAAATCCACCTCTTTTAGCCATCTAAACGTCCTCCTAATATTTTTCGCAATTATAATTCCTAGTCAAATATTTTTATAAACCTATATCCAACAAAATGATACGGTATGAAGTAATTTTACCTCAAATTAATAAAAGTTTCAACAACCAGGTTCTATTCCTATTTCCATTTCTATGCCTGGAATTTTATTACCAGCAATTACTTCTACCTTTTTTTCATTTTGTCTTAATTCTCGTATTGTCAATTGTACTTTCTTTTGATAATGTGCCTCAATCCATTTATTTAAATCATTCATACGATCCTGTATCCCCATCATATACTGGGCCCATGAATCTTGGAATAAAATGCAAAATGATTTACGTTCATTATCATACGTAATACTGGTACCTTGTAATAGACGGCAAATTAATTTATCTTGCAAAGATACAATCTTTGGCCATTCTTTTACAAGTAGTTGATAATCTTCGTATTCTGCCTTTGTTACCTCGACGGTTTCTGTTACAGGTCCAGTTAAAGTATTATTTGCAGCTTCCTTACTATTCGCTTCTTCCCGTTTTTGTTCTTCCACATTGCGCCTTACAATCATACCAAGATCTTTTCCTTCTAGAGCTTGTTCTAAATCCAACAGACGCTGCTTTAAACTGTCAATATCATCTTCCATGGCGGGCTTCATTAATTTCATTAATGCAATTTCAACCATAACTCGTTTCGATGCCACGTATTTTATTTTTCCAGATAATTCGCTAAACACACGAATATATCTCATCAATGTATCACTGTCCAACATATGAGATTCTTCTTTTAATAGGGCTAAATTTTCTGACGAAATATCTAGTGCCTCTTCTGATTGATCCGACGTTTGAACTAACATCAAATTTCTCATATACCACGTAAAGTCTGATACAAATTGACTTAAATCACGTCCTTTTTCAATTATTTCGTCTACCAATGCAATTGTTTTTGCGACATCTTTATTTAAAACACTTCTCAACAATGCGCTAAAGACTTCTGTATCAACAGCACCAAGAACATCTAGCACATTTTCATACGTTAACTTCTGACCATAATAGAAGGAAATACACTGTTCCAATAAACTCAATGCATCTCGCATAGAACCATCGGCCGCTTTCGCAACATAACGGATTGCCGCAGACTCCGCTTCAATGTTTTCTTCTATTAATAAATGCTCTATTTGTCGCGATATTGTTTCATTATTCATTCGCTTAAAATCATACCTTTGACAGCGTGATAATACCGTTATGGGAATCTTATGAACCTCAGTCGTCGCTAGGATGAATATAACATAAGACGGTGGTTCCTCCAATGTCTTTAAAAGTGCATTAAAAGCACCTGTCGACAACATGTGTACTTCATCAATTATATAGACACGAAACCTACCCTCTGTAGGAGAATATCTTACTTCATCCCTAATTTCACGAATATTTTCTACACCATTATTGGAAGCCGCATCAATCTCCACAACATTTATCGATGCTTGGGAATTAATTGCCTTACAGGTTTCACATTCGTTGCAAGGACTACCATCAATGGAATTTTCACAATTAACGGCCTTTGCAAATATCTTAGCAACTGTTGTCTTTCCAGTTCCTCTCGTCCCGCAAAAAAGATAAGCATGTCCAATACGATCCGCATTTATTTGATTTTTTAAAGTCTTAACTATATGATCCTGCCCTTTTACATCTTCAAAGCGGGTAGGACGCCACTTTCGGTATAACGCAGTATATGCCATGCTTTATAACAACTCCTCTAATCTCCGAAATTAATACCTACTAATTTCGCTTCTTTTACAATGGAACTATTCGGGGAAATCATCTTTAATTTACCAGCTACATCTTGTAAAGGTACTTTTATAATTTCTCCATTTTCAATTCCTACCATATATCCAAATTCTCTATCTGCAATCATTTTTCCAGCTGCTGCACCAAATCTAGTTGATAACACACGATCATAAGG
>JBKTKK010000210.1:0-4014 GCA_047242405.1 Lachnospiraceae bacterium
GTATTTGGGGGAGAGAGGGTTTGAGGTGGAGAGGGTTAGAGGGTGTGATATGTTTGGGATGGGGGGGCATGTCGAGTCGGTAATAATGATGCGAAATTGTGGTTTGAAGACAAAATAGAGGGGATTAACCACAAGATATAGAGGGTTTTGAATGAATCAGTTAACTATAGTGGTAGGAATTAACTAGATACTTGGAAGAAAATCTCACAATATTTCTTTACACGTAGACCTAATCTAAAGACAGTATGGATTCAATCTGGCAGCACTTTGTAAAGTAGACCAGGAGAGGTATTAAATATTATGTTAGATAAAGTGTATGTTAAGATAGAGTAGTGGAATAAGGGGTGACTAAAGATGAGAGTTTTAATTTCTGAAGAAGACTTTAAAAAGGCCGAAATAATTATAAAAAATGAAATCTCTACACAGTTGATAAATAGAATATTGGATGCAGATTTAGGAAAAGAGTGTATGGAGTTTTTGTTTATTGGGGATAAGAAAAATAAAGAACAAGCTGTGAAATTATTGCTTGAAGAAAAAGGAACGGAGCTGCTTTCTGATACATCGGAAGAAATTATTGTGTTGAGAGAACAGTTGTTGCGAAGTGTTCCAGAGGAGTTGGTGATGGAACTTTACAATAGACATCCAACCAGAGGGAAAAATATAAAAACGGTTGGTTATATGTATAAGGAGTTGTCAAAACACAAATGGTTTTCTGGAGGAAGCTTTGCCAGAGATTTTGTAAAAGCAGTTAATTTACCAGAAATTTTTGCAGGAGTTGCAGGAGGGCAAATTGTAAAGAAAAAATCTGTAGAAGAAATATTTCCTAAAACGGCTATTTCACCATTAAAAGATTATCAAGTTGAAATAAAAAGGAAGTTACTCGATATTCTTAATGGCGATAGTAATAATAGATGTTGTATGATCTCCTTGCCAACAGGAGGAGGGAAAACAAGAGTTGCGGTCGAAGCCTTTTTAGAGTGGATGCAAAGAAGGTTTGATGAAAATAAATATCTTGTTTGGGTAGCCCAAAGTGAAGAACTTTGTGAGCAATGTATTAGCTGTGTAGAACAAATATGGAGAACTAGAGAATTTATTTTACCATTAAAAGTATATAGATATTTTGCAGGATACAATTTGAAAATGGAAGAACTAACAGGTGGTGTGGTAGTTTGTAATATTCAAAAAATTTATAACCAACTACAAACAAATAACTGTGATATCGTAAGGGAGATTCTTCAGCATACAGGCGCGGTGATCATAGATGAAGCACACAGAGCCTCTACCAAAATGTATGATGTAATATTTTGTGAAGCTAAAACGTTGACTGATGGAAAATTATTTCCCGTATGTGGTCTTTCTGCAACACCTGGTCGAACTAAGATTGAAGAAGAAGGAAAAAAACTGATAAATCGTTTTGAAGCAAATTTGATTGTACCTGAATTTAGAGGAGAAGAAGAGCAGTATAGAAATAATCCAATCCAGTATTTTAAAGATAAGAAGTATCTTTCAATTACTAAGCATATTGCATATTCAAAACATAAGAAGTATATTTTAACGGAGAAAGAACTTCAGGAAATGGGGAAAGACGAAAATGCAGAATTTCCTCCCGTTTTTTTAAAAAGATTGGCGAAAGATAAAGAAAATAATACTAGGATGATAAAAAGAATTCTACAAATACCAGAAAACCAGTCGACATTAGTATATACTTGTACGGTCGAACAAGCACGATGGTTCGCTATATATATGCTTCATTATGGGAGAACAGCTGCATATATAGATTCTGACACAGGAAGAAATATTCGCCGAGGTATTATAGAGAAGTTTAAAAAGGGAGAGATACAATTTCTTTTTAATTACGGAGTTTTAACTACAGGGTTTGATGCACCTAAGGTTGAAAATATTGTGTTAGCGCGCCCAATAAGAAGTGAGATATTATATGAACAAATAATAGGACGGGGTATTCGTGGAGAAGCATTTGGAGGAACGGAATTTTGTTCAATTATTGATTTTTTTGATAATACGTTCATTCAGGGACTACCAAAATCTTTTGAAAGATTTAGACAATACTGGGATATTGATGAGAGTGGAAAATGGATACATAATGTAGAGATCACCAGACAAAGTGATTCTATAAAGCAAAAGATATATGTTATGGATAGACTATCAGAATGTCCTATTTGCAAAAATAGACTTGAGGATAACTATTGTATATATAAGAAAAATGGCAAAGATAAAAAATTAATAGTCAGACATTGCACTGAATGTTACAGAAATTATATAACGGCTAAATTTAATGAGAGTTCAGGATTTCCTAATGATTATTTTGAAACAGAAAAAATGTTTTAAAATCTAAATTATTTTATGAATTTTGTATTTACGGACAGCGTTATTATTCACTCACCACATACGGAAAGTATCATTCTGTCGCAGCAGAAAGACAATATAAAATAGCTATGACAGATGAATTACAATGGATAAAATGGAAAATATCTTGTTTATAGATGGCCAAATTACTTGAGTGCAATGTAAAAAACAATTGGACGACATATTAATAACGCTTTGAAAGAGGAGTTGCAAGATCAGCCTGCAACTATCGCAAATTTTGCGATAGTTCAAAAGGGCGGAGAAAGAAACGTAGTGAAACGGGGGGCTTACTATAATTTGGATGTTGCAAAAGCGTATAGTACTAAGTAGAGGAATTTGTCTAAAGGGAATAGCGAGGTGAGAAATTGGATAATCGAAATCGAATGGGAAAAAATAAAGATGGAGTAATGTTCCCTGTTGCTCCAAATCTTTCCGAGATGAGTGATGCTTATTTGAAATTTATAGAAGAAATAAAATCGGAAATTCAAAAACAGCGGATTTCTGTTGTATTAAATGCTAATACCAGCATGATCTGCCTGTACTGGAACATTGGCAGAGGTATTCTTAAAAAGCAGGAGGAAGGCTGGGGCGCAAAATTATTGACCGTAAACAAGGATTTAAAGGATGCTTTTCAAATGTCAGGCTTTCTCAGAAACATAAAATATGAGGAAGTTTGCCGAGTTGGCTGACTTTGAAATAGTGCAACGGGTCGTTGCACAAATACCGTGGCGAACTAATATTTCTTTAATGGACAAACTGAAGATGAAGAAAGTCTATTTGGTATGCTTATAAGATAATTGAAAATGGCTGGAGCAAAGCGATTTTAGACTTGCAAATAGAAAGCAAACTGATGGAGCGTTCTGGTAGAAGTGTGATAACTTCCCGGCGCACTTCGCCAGCGGATTCCGATATGGTTAATCAAGTGTTCAAGACCCGTATCTGTTTGATTTTCTCGGAACCGATATGCCTCGGCGGGAGATAAATTGAACGGCAACTTACTGAACATATTCAGAGTTTTCTGTTGGAACTGGGGCAGGGTTTGCGTTTGTGGGCCGACAGGTGCATTTGAAGTAGGCGGTGATATTTTGTATCTCGACCTTCTGTTTATCATCTGAAATGCGGTGCTTGTGAGTGGGCTAAAAGCCTGTGACTTTGAACCAGGATTTATTGCCAACTAAATATGTACCAGAATGTAGTTAACGATGTTCGACACGGACGATAAGCCGACGATTGGTTTGTTGTTGGTAAAGGGTAAAAACAAACTGTAGTGGAGTATTCTCTAGCCGGCTACCAGAACCCCATTGGCGTGGCAGAGTGGAAAAATCAGATGGCTAAGGCATTACCGGAAGAATTGCGTAGTAGCCTTCCATCCATTGAAGATATTGAAAAAGAGTTGAAGTAATTGTGCAACGGCTTGCTGCACAATTCGAGTCCGCATTATGTTGAACAAAGCTAGTAAGAATAAAAGTAAGCGCGACATGAAAAGGTGCTTCTATTTGTGATGTAAATAAAGTTAGACAAGCAAAATCCCTCTAGGGGTGAGCCACGTCTTTCAGACATCATTATTGTCCACTCAACACATGTCGAGTCGGTAATAATGATGCGGAATTGTAGCTCATTAGAGAAATGCAGGGATATGAACAATAGTAT
>JBKTKK010000211.1:0-2547 GCA_047242405.1 Lachnospiraceae bacterium
GCGCAGATAACTAAAATAACAAAAGCTAGACGGCTAGAAAACTGATCTAAGCTTACTTGGAGCGGTGTTTTCTTTTCTTTTGTATCATTCATTAACTCTGCGATTTTACCGATTTCTGTTTTCATACCGGTACCAGTTACAACAACGACCGCTCTACCATAAGTAACAAGAGATCCAGAAAATACCATATTTGTCTGATCTCCAAGGGAGACTTGGCTCTCTTCAATGCGGTCTGTATGCTTGTCTACATTTGTAGACTCTCCAGTCAAAGAACTTTCATTTACCTGAAGGGAAAAACTTTCGATTACTCGACCGTCTGCTACTACTAGGTCGCCTGCTTCTAACAACAGGATATCCCCTGGTACAACATCCTTTGATGGAATTTCTATTTTTTGTCCATCACGCAGTACTTTCGCACAAGGTGATGAAAGGGCTTTCAAACTACTTAAAGACTTTTCAGCCTTAAAATGCTGAACGGTTCCTAGTACGGCATTCAGTATAATTACGGCAAAGATTACAATTGTACTCTCTACATTTCCCGATATCATTGAAATGATTGCTGCTACAATTAAAATAATTACAAGTAAATCACAAAATTGTTCAAAAAATACTTGAAAAACACTTTTTTTCTTTGCCTCCTGAAGGGCATTTTCTCCATACTGTTGTAATCGTGCCTCTGCCTCGCTGCTGGTAATGCCTTGTTTTGTTGTTTGCATTTGCTGCAATACTTCTTCCGAAGACTGATTAAAATAATTTTTCATTCCTTCACCTTTCCTCCATTGTTAACCAAAGGGATGATATGATTAAAAGTTTTCGCCATATCTAAGGCAATAAAAAAGACCTCTAATGTATCTAATAGAATTAAATACATTAAAAGTCTTGTAACCAAAGATATGGCATGTACTACCAGGTTATTAACCGCGTATGTTGATAGCACATTAAAACTACTCCCTTTTAACTTATGTCACGTCTTCCTTTCAAACGGAAAATTCAGACGTGTTAAGTCATATTCAATTTTCTGTAGTATACGGGATATGAATTTAATTGTCAATAGCATTCATAAAAACTTTAGAATTTAATTTTCTTCTTTTAATGCGAAAGCAATTTCTAATTCATCTAACTGCTTCTGATCTACCACATTTGGCGCATCTGTCATGAGGCAGGAAGCGTCCTTAACCTTAGGGAAGGCAATTACTTCACGAATGCTGTCTTCCTGGGCCATAAGCATAATAAGACGGTCTAAACCATAGGCTAATCCTGCATGAGGAGGTACCCCGTACTTAAATGCATTTAATAAAAATCCAAATCGATCGTATGCGTCTTCTTTGGAGAATCCTAATACTTCAAACATTTTTTCCTGCACGTCACTTTGATAAATACGGACAGAACCACCACCGATTTCGGTACCATTTAATGTAATATCATATGCCTTCGCACGCACTCTGCCTGGATCTGTATCGATATACTGTAAGTCTTCTTCCATAGGCATTGTAAATGGATGATGCATCGCTACGAAACGGTTCTGCTCTTCGGAGTACTCTAAAAGTGGGAACTCTGTAATCCATAAGAACTTATATTCGTCTTTCTTCAATAACCCTAAATTCTTAGCTATTTCCAAACGAAGGGCGCCTAACACATCCCATACTAATTTTGTCTTATCTGCAGCAAATAATAAAAGATCCCCTGGTTTTCCTTCCATTTTTGAAACAATGGCTTCTAACTCTTCTTCTTTCATAAACTTGGCAAAAGAAGACTTATAACTTCCATCCTCGTTAATTGCTAAATAAGCTAAGCCTTTTGCACCATATCCTTTTGCAAACTCAACAAGAGCATCAATTTTCTTTCTAGGCATTGCACCCTGCCCTTCTGCATTGATACCACGTACAGATCCACCAGAAGCTAACGCATTTTTAAATACAGCAAATTCGCAATTCGCAACGACATCAGAAATATCTTTTAATTCCATGCCAAAACGAGTATCTGGTTTATCAGAGCCGAAACGGTCCATTGCCTCTTGCCAAGTCATACGAGGGATTGGTAATGAAACTTCTACACCAATTGCTTCTTTAAATATCTTCGCTAATAAACGTTCATTTACATCTATTACATCATCAATATCGACAAAAGATAATTCCATATCAATTTGCGTAAATTCAGGCTGACGATCGGCACGAAGATCTTCATCACGGAAACATTTTGCCAACTGGAAATAACGATCGTATCCCGAACACATAAGCAGCTGCTTAAATAGCTGTGGTGATTGCGGTAAGGCATAGAAATTACCTGGATGTACACGACTCGGTACTAAGTAATCTCTTGCCCCTTCTGGTGTACTCTTTGTTAACATTGGTGTTTCAATCTCTAAAAAACCTTCTTCATCTAAGAACGTACGTACAGCAGTAGCAACTTTACTACGCATAATTAAGTTCTTCTGTAAACTTGGTCTTCTCAAGTCTAAATAGCGATATTTTAAACGAAGTTCATCTTTTGTATTAATTCCATCTTCGATTGGGAAAGGAGGGGTTAAGGCTTCTGAAAGAATTCGTA
>JBKTKK010000211.1:2557-4004 GCA_047242405.1 Lachnospiraceae bacterium
ATATCACCTGTTTTTAAGTTCTCATTCACTGCACCAGAACGCTTTACTACTTCACCCACTGCAGCGATAACAAACTCACTTCGAAGGGTTTCTGCCTTTGCGAATCCTTCTTCTCCGACATTATCTACGTCAAAAACCAACTGTAATAATCCGGAACGATCTCTTAAATCAATAAAAATCAAACCGCCTAAATTTCTTCTTTTCTGTACCCATCCCATTACGGTTACTGTTTCACCGATATTCTGGTTGGATACTTCCGTACATCTGTGGGTTCTTTTCAACCCTTTCATTGACTCTGCCATTTTTATTCCTCCAGCATTAAAAAGAATCTTTGAAAAATTCTTTAATTTCTGTATATCCTTCTAAAGCTAACTGCTCTTTCTGGAATTTTTTATTTTTATTCATTTGGGAAACGAGTACTTGCGTACCAGCCGCACGCTCTTCCATTGCTAGGGATAATACTTTCCCCATGTTCTCTGTGCTCACTCCCTTTTCTACCAAATAAGCCTTTTTTGTTTTTTCAGATGGAACAGTAAATCCATTTTCCATAAGAATTGTGATGATTCGCTCAAAACCAATGGAAAAGCCACAAGCACTCGTTTGCTTTCCGGTGAACTTTCCAATCATTTCATCATAACGGCCACCACCTGCAACAGATCCTGAAAATCCTTCCATTTCTATTTCGAATATCGTCCCTGTGTAATAAGACATACCACGAACGAGGGTCGGATCGAATACAATATCAAACTTGCTCTGGGATGTATTAACAACCGTTTGAATAATTGCTTCCATATTATCTGTTACGCCTACTTCAATGGAATCGGCTAACTTTTCTGCACAGTAGTGAATGCCTGCAATATCACCTGTGATATTACGGAATAAATCCAAATAAGCATCTACACTTTCTTTGGCAAAACCGCTTTCAAGTAATTCCGCTTCTACGCCGTCTAAGCCAATCTTGTCCATTTTATCTAAAATAATAAATACCTGATCAAAACTTTCCTGTGGAAATCCGCAGTGGAGTGCCATAGCCTTCAAAATACGACGATCATTGATACGAACTTTAAAACCTTTAAATCCAACTCTTCCAAGTAAAGTCGTCGTAGCAAGAATTAATTCAATTTCTGCAAGATTCGTTGGATCACCTAATATATCGATATCACATTGTACAAATTGACGGAATCTGCCTCGCTGTGGACGATCCGCGCGCCAAACACTCCCCATTTGTAATGCTTTAAACGGCATTGGCAACGCCGCTGCATTATTGGAATAATAGCGAGAAAGAGGAACCGTAAGATCATAGCGCAAGCCACTGTCAACTAAATCCGTCTCGGTACTTGCCGTTTCCATGTTCAACTTTTCGCCTCTTTTTAAAATTTTAAAGATTAGCTTTTCATTATCGCCACCCTGCTTACTTGTCAAGTTCTCAATATGTTCAACACAAGGG
>JBKTKK010000212.1:0-3999 GCA_047242405.1 Lachnospiraceae bacterium
TCTCGCAACTAAGTCTCGCATTGGTTTTGAGATTCTTGTTGCCAATAAAACAGTTGAAATGGTACCACATAAGATGATTATCACGGTAACAAATATCACGTTCATTCGCAGCTGATTGGTTTTTCCCATTAAAAAATCAAGCGAAGTCATTTTAAGATAAATCCATCCCTCTGTATCCATTGTAACATAGGTGTATAGCATTTTGCCGTTAGCGTCTTCATAATACCCATAGCCAGATGGAGAATTTGATTTTAAGACATACGCAATGATTGGATTACTACTTCCATCTGTTAAAAATAGTTCTTTCTCTTTTGCACCAATGATTCTACCACTTTTCTCAATAAGATAGCTTTCGGAAGCTTCATTGTCGTTTTCCTGATCCATAAATTCATTGAGGCCATCTTCTCTTACATTAACTACTACCGTCCCTTTCGTAGACGTTGTTAATGTCGATAAACGATATACATAAGATATCACATTAAGTGATATCGCATTGTTTTTCCGACTCTCTACTTCATTTACAGAAGAAAGGCTTAGCTCTCGTGGACACCAAAATCCTACTCCACTTGCTTTTCCCTTTATCGCTTCCTTCATCCAATCAATACTTTCATAATCAGATAGTTTTGTTATTCCTTTATCTGTCGATATTACATAATCAGAATCATCAAGATAAAAATAAATTGAGTGAATAATTCCATCATTATACAGCATAGAATTCAATTGTTCCCGTAACTCTCTAGCCTTTTTGATGTTTGTTATATTCTTATTCATAACTTCAAACGAGGGAATATCTTTCACAATATTAAAATCATTTGTCACAACCATACGAAGAACATCTTGAACAATGCCATACATGATATTTTCACTCATGTCTCGATTTGCCTCTAATTCGGAAATGGCTGAATTCGCGATTTCTTCTTGGGAATACTTTACCATCTTTGATGTTGTATAATAAGTCAAAATTATCGTTGGGATTACTAAAATAGAAAATAGAATTAGAAATAGTTGAAACATTATTGGAATTTTTTTCATAACCCCTCCACCTTTTTCATACACCTCATAATCGCGCCCAACATTCCAATTTAAGTATTTTGTTGCTAGCTCCGGAGTATTTCTCCCCAGCAGTCAGCTTGGCTTGTTGACTTTGCGCGAATAAACAATTATTAAATATCCAGAAAAGCATTCACAGATGCTTTTCTGGATAAGTTTTAATAACTCTTTTGGATAACGATTATTATAAAATAATTGTTTCAAAAGGCTGTAGACGAATTGTAACCGTATCGCCATTAAAATGTGTTACTTTTGTTTCCTGTACTTCTCCGCTATTGTTAATTACAACTAATTTGTTGATTTCTGGATAATAAGCGCATTCTGTCATAATATTACTACAGATATATGTTTCCATCGCTGCTTCCTCATTCATTGCATAACAAATAGAGCGGAACAAGAAGCGTGTGGCTTCAAAGGAGAAACGGAAAGAAGACATATAAATTGCCTTACCTTTTCCAAAATTATTTGCTACTATAACTGGTAAACCATTTTTCTCTGCAATGACTTCCACATTTTTATCCACTGCGTATATACCATCTACAACAACCATTTCATTACCTATTGTTTTCGTATCTTCTGTAATAAAGTGGCGATCAACAACCGTATACGCGTATTTTCCAATACATTTTTTTGTACCAAGATCGCGATCTACGCCAAATAAGTGACTTAGTTGGAAGTAAACCCCACCAAACTCTGTTGCAGAAGGTTCATTCACCCCAATGATACCACCACCATTTGCAACATATTCTGTGATCTTAGCCGTTAAATCAGCATTTTTCCAATTATCTCCACCGCTCCATGCAGAATTTCTGCAACCTGCATTGATAATAACCTTTGTATCTGCAGGTATTCCTTTTTCTACGACATCATCAAAGCTCATAAAAGCAACGTCAATTGGTAAACCGGATAAAGATTCTAATATATTCGTCAAATCAACTTCTGGATGTTCATGTAAATGGCCGCTGCAAATCCAAGATCTTAAGGATCCCCAGGCAGTTAATACAACAACTTTTCCAGGAATGGTATAAGGGTCACAACTAGAATTAAAACTTTTCAGTAAGCGGAATTCATTGGCAACTTCTTCTATATAATCACAGAAATCTGGGAATGGTTGTACCAAATGTAAGTATCCGCCTAATCCAATTCGATCTACTGGCTTTCTTAATAAAGCACGGCGTACTTGAACCCAGTATTTGCTTGCATCTAATTTGGGATTTCCTCCCGGTGCAAAAGTTGGCTCTCCTGTTAATCCGGTTGGGAATAAGTAAGGATGAAAACGCAGCTCATGGGCTTCAACCCCTTTTACCCCTGCCCCTAATCTTGCTTCAAAACCGTTAAATACACACTTAATTATTCCGTCAAATCCAAATTCTGAGAAACGGTCTCCGTATGGTTCAACGCCAATCCAACTATCATCATAAAATACATAGGCTTTCTTTTCATATTTATGTACAAGTTCAATTAATTTTTTACCAAAATCCACTACAAAACGATTTACAAAGTCCATCCATTCTCTATATTTTTTTGATGGTACATTATGGGTTGAATTATATTCTCCGCCATTCACAAAATCTTCAGATGTCATTTTATAACCCTTTTCTGCTTCAAAAGCACGTAAGGCCAGAGGATTCGCTGTAAAGTCATAGGAACCCCAGTCGCTGAAACGAGAACGATTCTTTAAATCTTCTCCCCAAAACCATGCAAAATTATAAAACATTGAAGTAAATCGGACAACTGTAGTATCTGGATTATTTTTACACCATTCTTCCATCCATTCAAGCATATGGGCCTGGGTCTCTGGATATCTTGGTTCTACGGCCATTAAATGTTCCTTATCTCCCCAATCATTTGTAATATGATTGTACATTGATATTTCTTCCCAAATACGTACAGCTAAAAAGTTAACCGTATATTTGTGCCACGGCTTCGCATTTCTAATTGTTACCACTTCAGTCTCTGCATCAAATCTCCAATCTTCCGATGCAACTTCTTCGCCCGTAGAACGATCAAACACTTGCCAAAATTCTTTCACATCATCTTTTTTATTAAGAATAAATTGTTCTCTAAAATAGCCATCTCATGGACGAATTTCTACCACATCGCTTTCTGCAATGACAGGATCGCTCATTAAAAAGTTTTGCTGTAATTTATCCATATTTTGCTTTGCCCATTCATTATCTGCACGGATTGCACATATGGTTGAATAAATGCCATAACCAGCACTTGTAATCTCATCGGATAACTTAGTACCATCGCTATCTCGAATTACATCAGCCCCCCATTTCTTTGCCATTTCTAAAGTTAACGCTTCATAACCAGCTTCACCTGGCAATGTAAAGCTTCCTTTTGTTTCATAATTCATAACGCACTCCTCCTAATCTAAAATGATCACTTGTAATAAGTATACAGAAAAATTGAAATATTTCAATCTATTTTGATACTTAAAAATGATAATACTATTGAAATTTGATAAAATCAAGGTCAAATCTAATGATTTCTTATGAAAATTATTACTCACTGCTGATAATCCTATTTTTTTGAGGTGAATTTATATATATTGGTACCATTTTTTATTATGAATTAAAATAGTATGAGATTGTCCATTGTTTTCTTACCTAATTTCGATATAATAAAGATTAATTCATAATGGTTAATAGAAAGGAGCTATCATGTTTCAAAAACATTTTACCTTTAGCAGTGAAAATCCTTATTCAGATGTTACTTATGTATCAAAAGATTGTTTTTACACAACTACACTAGGATATGGTTTTGTTACAGAAAAAAATCGTTCCGAAAAAAATCTCCATATAGCTGAACTTAATTCTGCATTTGATCTTCCTTATTGGATGAAAGGAGAGGCCGTTACAAATATTCAAGAAGATAAAAATGGTTGTTTCCTTCAAAATGAAACCTATATTCCGCTTACCTTTAAAACAGACGTACCTGTAC
>JBKTKK010000213.1:0-3997 GCA_047242405.1 Lachnospiraceae bacterium
GCGGATGTGGCTATTTAGAATATCGTTTTCCAAATCACTTTTTAAAAGGGGTTAAAGAAAAATATATGGAGATTTCTGCAGAAATTTGTTCAGAAGATCATGAGTATAATATGGAATATCCTTCGGATATTACACTATGGGTAAATGGGATAGAAGCTGGAACATTTACCGCACCTTCTGATTTTGGTGGACGAAGAGGAAAATTAAACCCAAACTGGTGGCCAGATAAAAATACACAGTACGGCTTGTTAAAGACATGGAAGTTAACGACTACTGGTACTTTTATAGACGATACATGGAAGAATAATCATACAATTGAAGATTATCAGTTATATTCGAATGCTTATATAACCGTTCGAATAGGGGTAAAGGAAGATGCCGTACACCGGGGGGGGATGAATCTTTTTGGTGAGTGTTTTGGTGATTATCGGCAAAATATTATAATGAAAATTATATATGAATAGAAAAGGAGATCCAAACATGAAAGAAATGTTAATGAAAAGGTTTGAGGAAGTATTTCAGAATTCAGATGGGCTTAAATTTTATTTTGCACCAGGCCGCGTTAATTTAATTGGGGAACATACTGATTATAATGGAGGTCATGTATTTCCCTGTGCACTAACCATTGGCAGTTATGCAGTAGCGCGAAAAAATGGGGATAAGGTAATGCGCTTCTATTCCATGAATTTTGACTGTTTAGGTGTAATAACGGTTCCTGCAGAAAATTTTATTTATAAGAAGGACGATAACTGGAGCAATTATCCAAAAGGAGTTATGTGGGCATTTGGTGAAAAAGGATATGATATTACGTCTGGCTTAGATATTTTATATTATGGAAATATCCCCAATGGGTCTGGCCTTTCTTCATCTGCATCCATAGAAGTATTAACAGGGGTGATTTTGAAAGACATGTTCGGATTTCCGGTAGATATGGTGGAGATTGCCTTAATTAGCCAGTTAGCTGAGAATAAATTCAATGGAGTTAATTGTGGTATTATGGATCAATTTGCCATTGCAATGGGAAAAAAGGACCATGCCATTTTCTTAGACACGGCGAATTTATCCTATACATATGCACCAATTAAATTGGAGAATGCAAAGATCGTTATTGCTTGTAGCAATAAAAAGAGGGGATTGGCTGACTCAAAATACAATGAGAGAAGGAGTCAGTGTGAAACTGCATTAGCCCAATTACAAAGGGTAGTACCCATCCAAAGCCTGGGTGAATTAACGGAAGATAAGTTTGAAGAAGTGAAAGATGTCATTACTGATCCAATCAATGTTCGCCGTGCGAAACATGCAGTGTATGAGAATCAAAGAACAATTCGTGCGGTAAAAGCTTTAGAGGCAAATGATATTACCTTATTTGGACAGTTGATGAATGAATCCCATAGTTCTTTAAGAGATGACTACGAGGTGACAGGCATCGAATTGGATACCTTAGTGGAAGCAGCCTGGGAGCAAGATGGGGTTATCGGTTCTCGTATGACGGGAGCTGGCTTTGGTGGATGTACCGTAAGTATTGTTGAGAATGATAAAATTGATGCCTTTATTACACAGGTAGGAAATATATATAAGAAAAAAATTGGATATGCGGCAGACTTTTATGTAGTAGAAGTAGGAGAAGGTGCCGGTAAATTAAAATAAACTTTATAAGGTTAGAAGGATAGGTTAATTATGGATATAAATAAGAGCATTACAAAATTAGTAAATTACGGGCTTTCTTGTGGATTGCTGCCAGAGGAAGATAAAATATATGCAGTGAATCAAATTTTAGATATATTAGGGATAGATGAATTTGAAGAAGAGGATGTTACTGAGGATGGGCCCTTAGAGACAATCTTAGCAGAAATATTGGATTATGCATATGAGAATGGCAGACTAGAAGAGAATAGCGTAGTATACCGGGACTTAATGGATACAAAGCTTATGAACTGTTTAATGCCAAGACCAAGCCAGGTAATTCATGAATTTTGGAAAAAATATGAAAAGTCGCCGATAATAGCAACCGATTATTACTATAAATTGAGCCAGGACTCCGATTATATTCGCCGTTATCGGGTAAGCAAAGATAGGAAATGGGTAACAAAAACAGATTATGGTGATTTGGATATTACAATTAATCTATCAAAACCAGAAAAAGATCCCAAAGCAATTGCGGCTGCCAAATCGATGAAACAGAGTGGTTATCCAAAATGTCTGTTATGCAAAGAAAATGAAGGGTATGGGGGAAGGGTAAATCATCCAGCAAGAAACAATCATCGAATTATCCCAATTACAATGAATGGAGCGCGTTGGGGATTCCAATACTCCCCTTATGTATATTACAAGGAACATTGCATTGTTTTTCACGGTGAGCATTCGCCAATGAAGATTGATAAGCAAACATTTATAAAGTTATTTGACTTTATTAAATTGTTTCCTCACTATTTCATCGGTTCCAATGCTGATTTACCAATTGTAGGTGGTTCTATTTTAACGCACGACCATTTCCAAGGTGGAAACTATTCCTTTGCTATGGAAAAGGCTCCGGTGGAAAAAACATTTACAATAGCTGGTTATGAGGATGTAAAGGTTGGGATTGTAAAGTGGCCAATGTCCGTCATCCGCCTACGCCATGCGGATGAAAAACGTCTCATTGCTCTGGGTGACCACATTTTAACAACTTGGAGAGATTATACAGATGAAAAATGCTTCGTATTTGCTCATACAAATGGACAGCCCCATAATACAATCACACCTATTGCGAGAATGCGCGATGGATTATTTGAGCTGGATTTAGTCTTACGGAATAACATTACGACAGAAAAACACCCATTTGGTGTATTTCATCCCCATGAGGAGTTGCATCATATTAAGAAGGAAAATATCGGACTTATTGAGGTAATGGGTCTTGCTGTCTTGCCTAGTCGCCTAAAGGATGAAATGAACCTACTTGCTCAATATTTAGTAGAGGGCAAGGATATTCGTTCTTGTGAACCAATTAAAAAACATGGAGACTGGGCGGAAAAAATTATAGAAAAGTATGGTGTCATTACGGCAGATAATGTTACTGTCATCTTGCAAGATGAAATTGGCAAAGTTTTTGCAAAGGTTTTAGAACACGCTGGTGTATATAAGCGAGATGAAAATGGGCAAGCTGGATTTTGGCGTTTCATCGAACAATTATAGAAGGTAGCGGGTGCTATTTACGAAAAATAGCATCCGCTATTCGCGTAATTTTGGTATTGTTTATTTGACAAATGCTAGTCCTTGTTTTAATATAAAAAGGCAGATGGTAAGTTCTGCATAAAGTTAGGAGGACTCCATGAAAAAAACAGTAATATTAGCTTTTATCCTTGCAATAGCATCGTCTCTTGTCAGTTGTGCATCTGCGGCAGATAAAAGTAATAAATCCGGAATTGAACAATATAACAATAATAATTTTGATGAAGCAATGAAGTTTTTTAATCAAGCAATTTCACAAGATAACTCAAAGAAAGAATACTATAATAACCAGGGGATGACTTATATAAGACTTGGTAAATATGATAATGCATTGGCCAGCTTTGACACAGCCTTAAGCAAGGACGTGTCAGATATGCTAGCCTATAGGGGGAAAGGAATTACTTATTTAAATAATAAGGAGTATGATAAGGCAATCGAAGCGTTTAATCTTGCAATTTCATATACGGGAAGCATGGTAGATGATTTGGACTACGATCTAATGAAATATCGTGCTGAGGCGGAAGTAGGAAAGGGGGACTATAGTGCAGCTGTACAGACTTATACTTCTTTAATACAACTAAATGTAGATCCAGTTATCAATTCCATTCGTCGTGGCAGTGTTTTTATGAAAGCGGGACAGTTAGAGGATGCACAAAAGGATTTTAATGCAGCCATCAAAGCAGATAGTAAGAATTATAGCTTATATGTAAATATCTATCAGACACTTGTGGCCTATGGACATCAGAATGAAGCAGAAGCCTTCCTTCAGGCAGCATTAGAGATAACGGCC
>JBKTKK010000214.1:0-3994 GCA_047242405.1 Lachnospiraceae bacterium
GCATAGCAATCATTGGCTTTATCGTACTTAAATCCACATAAACAACACCGTCATAATACGCAATATTACCCGGTTGTAACTTTGCATACTCTTCTGGCCTTCCATGCATTTCATAGTAATCTTTAACGGCAGAATCGGTTGTCCAAATAGAGGAAAGGCAAGTCGTCTCTGTTGTCATTACATCGATACCAATACGGTAGTCAACGCTTAGGTTACTTACTCCATCTCCTACAAATTCCATCACTTTGTTCTTAACATACCCACAGGAAAATACCTCACCAATAATTGCCAATGCAATATCCTGTGGACCAACGCCCTTTTGTGGCTTACCTGTTAAATAAATTGCAACCACTCCTGGCATATTTACATCATAGGTCTTATTTAGTAATTGTTTTACTACTTCAGGACCACCTTCTCCACAAGCCATCGTTCCAAGGGCACCATAACGAGTGTGACTGTCTGATCCCAATACCATTTTTCCACAGCCAGAGAGCATTTCTCTTGCATATTGGTGTATAACGGCTTGATGAGGTGGTACATAAACCCCTCCGTACTTCTTTGCACATGAAAGTCCAAACATGTGATCATCTTCATTAATGGTACCACCTACTGCACAAAGACTATTATGGCAGTTTGTTAGCACATATGGAACTGGAAATTCTTCTAGGCCACTTGCTCTAGCAGTCTGTACTATACCAACGAATGTGATATCATGAGAGGTAAGACGATCAAACTTGATCTTCAACTTCTCCATATTACCCGATGTATTATGGGATTCTAGGATGCGGTAAGCCATTGTATTCTTAGCTGCCTCTTCCTTAGAAGGAGCCGTTCCCAGTTTATTTGAAAGAATCGCTGCTGCATCGACTGTATCTTCTACTAATTCAGTACCATTTAGAAGATACGCACCATTTTTGTACAATTGAATCATTCTTTTCCTCCTCGTCAGCCGATTGCGCCCTTAGGATACAAACGGATTGTATACTTTTTCTTATTATATCGTTGATTCGAGTTTTACGCAAGACAAAGTAATTGATTAATTTAATATATCACTGTAATAAAGTAAATACTATTTAAAAAGTGGATAGGTTGCCCTATCCACCAAAACTAGTTGTCAGCCTCTAAGCCATCTTCCACGGTCACCGTTTTTTGATTCTCTAGCTTCATTAAATCAAAGATTACCGTTACACGGAAAAGATCTCCATCCAAGTATATTATAAGCTTTCCTCCCATTAGTTCGGTTAAACTCTTTGCAATGGATAAACCAAGCCCATTTCCTTCTGTTGTTCGAGAAACATCTCCACGGACAAACCGTTCCGTCAATTCATTCGGTGTTATATTTAATGGACTTTCGGATATATTCTTTATGACAACTGCTGCAGATGTTTCTTTTACGATACTATCCACATAGATACGGGTTCCTGGCATAGAATATTTGTAAGCATTATTAAATAAATTCTCAAATACTCTCCACAATCTTCTTCCATCCGCCTCAATTATTGCAGGAATGTCCGATATATTAGACACGACAAATAGGTTTCTATCTAAAAACTTATCCTCAAATTCTCCTACTGTCTGTTTTAACATTTCAACCAAATTAATTGGTTTCATATCCAGTTTAATATTCCCCGTATTTGCCTTAGACGCTTCTACCAAATCTTCAATTAAATGTTTCAACCGCTGCGATTTTTGATCTAAAATATTAATGTAACTATTTACCG
Organism: Lachnospiraceae bacterium; assembly: GCA_047242405.1. GTDB lineage: Bacteria > Bacillota > Clostridia > Lachnospirales > Lachnospiraceae > Fimimorpha. The sequence continues at coordinate 1,722 of JBKTKK010000214.1, forward strand.
TTTCATTCTCTACTTTTTCTCTCTTTATTAAATCTACATAATTAATAATTGAGGTAAGTGGAGTTTTAATATCATGAGAAACATTGGTAATCAATTCTGACTTCATTCTTTCATTTTTTGTAGCCATATTAACAGCACTCTGCAAACCATCCCCTAACTGATTGATGCTGTTTGCCAGTATTTTTTCATCTCCAAACATACCCTCCGTATTAATTTGATAATTCAAATCGCCCTCTGATATATTTTTTACTCCCCGTGAAATATTATGGAACCCGATTCCCTTTTTAATAAGATAATACAGTGCAATACCATTAAGTGCAACGGCAAATACCAGTACGAAAATAGAGTAGCGAAAAAATACAATATTAATAAAATTTAAAAATAAATATGCACCAAACTCAATAATAATACGAGTTGTTATTTCCCTATTTTCATACGTACGCTTCACAAAACGGATCACCCCCGTTAAAATACTTGTATCGATATAACGCACCCCAGCTTTCTTTCTCCGTATAAAGCGGAAGAAGTAGGCAAGACAAACAAAATAAGTTAAAATACCAGAAACGCTTATTAATGCAATCATGTAATCATAATTATAATCATAATACCATGAGTCAACTAGAAATCCCATTGACATTATAAACACACCTGTAAATGCAGTCAAAACCAGACAATTTTCGCTCTTTATTTTATCATAATAAGTTAGATAAATTCCATCCACACCTTTTTTATGTCCACATGACTGAACCAAATAGATAAGTGAACTTAACCAACCTATAAAGCATAATATAAGCAATACAACATTGGTTACCGCTTCCGTATGCTTAAAACTATAGGATTCTGCAATACTTTGGTACCCATCCCCTATATTTAATTCTGGATCTATAACTGCTATAAATTTCCCATATTCCTCTGCGCTTTGGAACAAGCGATTTACCCCGTAATAGGAATCATCATAGCCACTTTCCTGGTATCTATCAGCATAGTAATAATTTTTGTAGGACTCGGCAATATTATTATAGGAGATATTTTCTAACTCCCCATTATTCGTAAAAATCTGATTATTTACAGTTACATAATAGTGAAAATTGGATTCCTCTTGCAATTCATTTTTTAGCTCATCTTCAATAAATGATAACTCGTATATTTTACGATTAATCCAATTTTCAACCTCTTGTAATGTTGTAATATATAAATAGTCTGTCTCAGAAGGTTCTGGCGTAGTGCTCTCTCTTTGACTATGCAAGGTATCACTTTCTTCTATCGTATCATATTCACTAAAATATATCTGGTCTAAATCGTATGTTTCTCCCACATTATGTTTATATAGTATTTTACAAAGACCTTCCGGATAACTTTCTTGTTCAATAACAATATCTAAATTCTTTAAATAGCTATCTAAATTTTTATTTTTTAATTCTCTTAAATCAGCAATGGTTAGCCGGAAGGCATCTCCGTTATTTTTTTGAATTCGTACCAATTCCAAATCATCTTTTATTTCACCATCTGGTGCAAAAAATATCCATTGAGAAATTGTACTTGCAAGTTGATTAATATCGCTTCGAAATTCTGTTTTTAATACTGTGCTTTCTGTATAATCTTTATATAACAAATAATCAAGTGCGTCCACCGACATAAAACTAACCACATAATAAATGCCAAAAATTACACTCATGAAATGTATGGACAGAGATATCCACTTTCCTATCTTTGAATCTCTCCACATAAATATATTTTCCTCTCGATCTTATTCTAATATTTTTCTACTTTATACCCAATCCCCCATACTACTTTCAAATACCTCGGTTCCTTTGGATTTATTTCAATTTTTTCCCTTATTCTACGAATATGAACAGCAACCGTATTATCTGCACAAAACGCCTCTTCTTCCCAGACCTGCTCATAAATTTGATCTATGGAATATACCTTCCCCGCATTTTTTACAAGAAATAATAAAATGCGGTAATCAATTGGCGTTAATTTGACTTCTTCTCCATCCACGGTTACTAATTTTTTTTCATCATCTATCCACAATTCCCCTGTTTTATATACTTGTTTGCCTTCGGGGGCCATGGAGCCAAGCGTCGTATAGCGTCGTAATTGAGATTTTACTCTCGCAACTAGCTCAAGAGGATTAAATGGTTTCGTAACATAATCGTCCGCACCGATATTTAAGCCAAGAATTTTATCGGTATCCTCTGACTTTGCGGATAATATAATTATAGGTACACAACTTTTTTCTCTTATTTTTAAAGTAGCCCGAATACCATCAA
>JBKTKK010000215.1:0-3991 GCA_047242405.1 Lachnospiraceae bacterium
GACGTCGGGGATTATGATTTTTGTAAATCTATGTTTGCATCGATTCAAAAACATTTTGGAACGGTTGATGTTCTTGTCAACAATGCCGGAATCTCCTATATAGGTCTTTTCCAAGATATGAAGCCTGAAGATTGGAATCGAGTGCTTCAGGTAAATTTAAATTCTGTCTTTAACTGCTCAAACCTAGCCATTCCAGGTATGTTGCAAAAGAAAAGTGGAAAAATCATTAATATTTCTTCTGTGTGGGGGGTCGCCGGTGCATCCTGCGAAGTAGCTTATTCAGCGGCCAAAGGTGGATTAAACGCCTTTACAAAAGCATTGGCCAAAGAATTGGCTCCAAGTAATATTAAAGTCAATGCCATTGCATGTGGAGCTATTGATACAGAAATGAACCAATTTATGAGCGATGAAGAACTCTTTTCTCTTGTTGATGAGATTCCAATGAATCGATTGGGCCGTGCAGAAGAGGTTGCTGACTTAGCCTACCATTTAGCTTATAAGGATAATTATCTAACTGGACAAGTCATAGGTTTCGATGGCGGTTGGATTTAATAGAAAGAGGCGTAGCCAAAAAGCCACGCCTCTACTATATACGTTAATTTGTTTTATTTGGTCTTAAACACAAGCATAAGGCTTTACTACCATACACCTCTTATAGGAAAATTTGAACACTTGTCGCGCCTTTATCTGCAACAATATCTACCATTGGCATTCCCTTTAACTGTTTTTTAGCAGTTTTTAAACCTTTCTTGATATGATAAAACTGTCTTGTGGATATGGGCAATAATGTTTCATCATTTCGGCTTTCTTTCCGCGTAATTGCTTTTTTATATATCTGATATCCAAGTGGATTGAACAATAGTACACTTGGCACTGGTATCCAAAGATTTATATTATCTGCTTTTACCTTTATAACCATTTTCGCCCCTCGTCTTATTCAATATAGATTTCTACAATATCACCTTCTGCTGATTCAACCTCAATAAGCTTTCCTATGATCCCCTTTTCTGCCATCATTATAACAGCGTTAATATCTATATTTTTAATGGCATCCATGCTTCCTACTGATAGCTGGGGGATAGATACACCTGTCTCAAGGGCTAGTTTTATAAGAGAAACGGGTAAATTAATATTCACTTTATCTCCCTCGCTGCTAAGTACGCGAACCTTTAAAAGCACCTTATTGATATCTTTTCGTTCTGATGCAGGTACGACCATAACCTCTGGTAACTTATCACTTCGTAGCAAGGCATCTACCGTAACACCAAAATAATCCGCTAATTGTGGTAATATTGATATATCTGGGCAGGATAACTCATTCTCCCATTTACTTACTGCTTGGGATGATACCCCCATTGCATCAGCGAGCATATCCTGGGTAATGCCTTTCCTCTTTCTTAAATCTGCGATTTTTTTCCCAATTGTATCGTTCATTCTTACATCCTCCAAGCCTTTTTGATACATATATTATAACCGTTAAAGCAGTAGAATGGAACCGACCATTTGTTGATTTTACAATTATTGATTCAACGGCTAGTTGTTTTATTTGTCAACTATTCGTTGATATCTTTTCCTGTCCTTTCTTTTTATCAAATCTACTTCTATTTTCCAAATGAATGAAAAGAAATACAACAAATAAAAGAATACCTACAAAACCAATTGATTTTTCATGAAACTGCTTTGTTAACAAACTCCCTAAAAATGCTCCCACTATAAACATACCGATAATAATACTATAGATGATTCCACTTTCTAAAGCGGTCTTTTCCTTTGTTATTGTAAAGTTTGATATTCGCTCTGCAGCATTTTTTAAGTTTCCCGTAAACATAATTGATGAATAGCTTAAATTATTGGCTTTGCGAAAGGTCTGAACCTGCAAACCACAAACAAAGGAAATTAAAATATTGGCTATAACATCATAAGGACCTGCTGGAATTGCCATAATACCTACTAAAATAATACCTTCAATAATAATAGCCACTTGATGCCACAGCACCCTCTTTCTATTTTCCCATCTATGCTCTAGATTTTCTCCTAGCGCTACGCCAAACATAAAAAAAAGTATGGGGAAGATATAATAGGTTGTTTTGCCCCAATTTCCTTCTGCAATATTATATCCAAGTAAAACCAAATTACCAGTCTGCGTATTGGCAAATACTTTTCCACGGGATAGATACGTATAAATATCTAGGTATCCGCCAATGAAAGCCATGAGAACTGCGATAAAAAGTGATTCTGTTAATTGTTCAAATTTAAATAATTTTGTTAACACCTAGTTTCTTCCCGACAACTGTAAATTATACTTTCCGGTACTTACACTTGCTTTCCTATCGTTTTAACTATATATTTTCCAACATACGCATCCTTATACGTTTATACCCAGATGATAGTTTGTGAACCCATTATTCATAAAGCTTATAAACTAATTTTCTTATTCTATTTTTATAACAAACTATTTCAATTACCTTACAACATTCCACTATCCTATCGTCTAGTACGACAGTGATAACAATTTTATTTTTAGGTATGCAAAGTACAAAGGTTATATACTTACTCTGAGTGTCCTACTTTCCACCGTGTATAGATTGTAGAAAGTAGGATTGCTAACATGAAGGTGCAGATTATGCAGATTAATATCTTATAATTATCTATTACTACAATAATGTAACATAAACAGATCAAATAATAAACAGCTTGTATAGTTAGGATTACTTTTAATATATGAATATGTTTTTGATAATTACAGGATATTATACATTGAATAATTCCAATAATTCCCCAAAAAAGTGAACGCTTTAATATTACTTTTTGATGGTTAGAAATCATTGGTGTGTTCCGTCCATATACGATACATCATATAATGTCCACAGCCATCAAATTCTCCGGAATAGAATTTAGCTCCATCAATATTATTACCATCTGAGGTGTCAATATTTAATTCATTTAATTGTACAAATAGAGCAAAACGTTCTGCATGTCCTAAAAATGGGGAAACACCACAATGAGCCATTTCCTCTTGTCTGCCTATAATGCCATATTCTTGTGCGACGATCTATTCCCGTCTCGCCATAGTCTTTCGGGCTTCCCACTGCTCATCTTCATTATGGGCGATCGTAAAACATCTATAAATCTAATTCAGGCACAATCTCAATGTATACCAGTGTGTTGCACAACTTGTAGGAGCACAAAAAAGGACACTTTCCAGCAAATCGCTTCACTGAAAAATGTCCTATACATATCATTAATATATTTGTTGCATACTTGCTGCAAACGTGTTGCATTCCGTTGAAATTCCAACACATCTGACGACGTTCCACAACTTCTGTAACCCATGTAAAATGGGCTTTTCTCGATATTCTCGTAAGAGAATCATTATCTCTTTGAGAACTGTGGAGCACGACGAGCTGCTTTTAAGCCGTACTTCTTTCTTTCCTTCATTCTTGGATCTCTTGTTAAGAATCCAGCTTTCTTTAACACTGGACGGTAATCAGCATCTGCTTGAAGTAATGCTCTAGCGATACCGTGTCTGATAGCACCAGCCTGTCCTGTTGTACCACCACCATGTACGTTTACAAGAACGTCAAACTTATCAAGTGTTTCTGTAGCAACTAATGGCTGACGAACTACTACCTTTAATGTCTCAAGACCAAAGTAGTGATCCATATCTCTCTTATTTATTGTAATATTACCTGTACCAGGTACTAAATATACTCTAGCAATACTGCTCTTTCTTCTTCCGGTTCCGTAAAATTTAACCTTTGCCACTGTGATTTCCTCCTTCCACTACCTATTAAAATGTTAATACTTCTGGCTTCTGTGCAGCATGAGCATGTTCTGCTCCAGCATATACATGAAGTTTTTTGTACATTTCTCTTCCTAAAGGTCCCTTTGGAAGCATTCCCTTTACAGCTAATTCCATAACCTTTTCAGGCTTCTTAGCTAACATTTCCTTTAATGTAGTATCTTTGAATCCACCTACATAATCGGAGTG